>CAZFSC010000008.1:0-50210 GCA_964521585.1 uncultured Limnohabitans sp. | reverse complement strand
ACTATCCCTCCAGTAATCTCTAGATTTTTATTAATAATATAACTCATTCCGAAACGGAGGTAAACTTGAGCCATATTCTGAATCAGTTCATCTCTGGTTCGAATGTGATACTCTCCATAATAGTATAATTTTTCACCTACTCTATACTTGGTGTATAACCCGTTCCATAGCTCAGATCTTCTGGAAGTAATTCGCTCTTCTTCCACATCCGGAGATTGGGTTTGAGCGATACCTTTGTCTTCAAAAAAAAACAAAGACATGATCGAAAGTATTAGCGCAATATTTAGGCGTTTTAATCTCACAGTGACAATAATTTTTTAAGCTGATTGATCCCAAGTCCCGACTGGTTTAGATTCCGTTCCAGCCGCTTGGTATTTCGGCCTTTGAGTTCCGAAAGTCTGTTTCGGAGTGCATCAAGCGTCAGTAATCGAGCCCTTACCACTTCATAATCCTTTTCCGCTTTAATTTCTTCCAGCTCATGATTGATAATTTTTTGGGCTGATTTAACGAGAATTGGCTGTCGAAGGACTTCAAATTCCGTCTCGAAAGTGAAAGGATCGAGGGTCTTTTCTGTAAAATCCCTTTCTATTTCGGTAGCCATTCCGGCATATTTACCTAGCTCAGGAAGCCGTCTCCGCACAAACTGAAGCATTTCAATAAGCTCGTCTCCGGTATAGGCTTTCTCAAGAAAATCTTCTGTTTGATTGTACTCGTCCAAAAGTGCCTGATATTGATCCACAGCCAAATTTTCATAAAAGGAATCTAACAAGCTTCGATGACGCTCATTCTGAGCAGCAATAGATACTTTCAAGCTGTCCACCAAGGCCTTTTCACTTATTATCCTGGATTCGATTGCTACCAAATCCTTCTCCTGCCTAAATTCTTGCTGCTGCCTGATCACATAATCCTCAATTTCAGAGAAGTATTCCTTTTCCTTCTTCAAGTAATTGAGCAGATCTTCTCCTAGCTTATTTGACTTTTCAACGGATGAGAAATCCAGTTCTTCGACTTTCAACTCTCCTTTAAAACTATATTCGATCGATTCCTTTTGTTTCAAAAAATCCAAGCCTTCCCTAGAGTAACTACTTGGGTTTACAAACCTGATGTTTTCATTTTTCAAAAGATCAATAACTCGCTCGAACTTTCTGACCTTCTGTGATAAGTACTCAAAATATGCCTTGCTGAAAGAAAGTGAATCGGAAGTATTTTGATTGAGTGTAAGAAAATCCCTGCGATTTTGCTGTTTCACCTCATTCTGGAGGTAATCAAAAATTTCAATTGCTTCCTGATAACGCTTTTGATCTTGGCTGCTGATTTCGTAAGCAAATCTTCTGGTAGCTATCGGAGATTTGATCAATCGATCTTCCTTTACGAAATTATCTTCTTCAAACTGTAAAATTCGCGATAATGCATCTTCCAATAAAAAAGTACCTCGGTATTGTCCCTGAAACTCTTCGCTTTCTTCAGTAAACCCATCGTTGAAAGTCAATCCAAAAAACTCCTCGGAAACCGAGTAGTCAACATCAAATCCTTGGTTGAGTGAGTCTAATTTTTCGATTGCATTATAAAAAACGACCTCATCGATTTTCTCAGTAGTCAGGTTATTAACTTTTGACAAACCGATTAAAAAGCCGCTTTCATATCTTCGGGTTTCATGTATGGGAATTTGGTCAGAAGTGTAGAAAAAATCCCAATTTCCTATCAAAAGTCCCTCAGAATCTACCTGCCCAAAAATCTGATAGGGGTTTTTCTGATCAAAACTTTCAAATCGGACGGTACCGGTGAGCTTATCTTTCGAAAAAACCAGATTTTCAGCTTTGAAGAAATCTGAATATTGACCTTCAAGCCATTGTCTTTCAAGATATTTCCAGTTTCCCTGGAGTTTTCCTTCCTCATATTGGGCATCAAGGTCAATCAATCGAGTATCTAAGTCAGCAATGATTTGTCGATTTTGAATATCCTTAATATTCATCTGATGGGCTGCGAGGCGGTAGGTCCATGATTTATCTTTTTTATAAGATTCATAGTTGCCCACTACCTCAAGTTTTAAAAATTCGGTATAACCTACGCTATCCAAATCTTTGTACTCGAAGCGAAATACCCCATCTAAAATAGGCTTATCCCCTTCTTCCAGGTAATAATTGAACTCTCCAATCCCTCGAAGCTTATTGAAAGTATATCCTCCTTTATATGCTTTAGTATCCTGACCAAAAATCGAATAACTATAAAAAAAGCAGAAAATTAAGATCAGTAAATTCTGTTTCATCACTACCAAATATTCAAATAACTTGCCAAATAAAATTCTGAAAAGCATCTATATTCTTAACTTTTCTTGGGACCCCCCCCTCTAAATAATCAGTTGATTTTCACTATTGTAATAGTGAATTCTCGAATGAATCAAGTAATCTCAGAAACACCTACATTTAGCTTTAAGAAATTTTAATCGGTGAAATTTTAAAAAAAAACCGCCCGGAGGCGGTTTGATATCCAGTATAAAAGATCTTTTATTCTCTATATCCTAGCGTTTTGAGCATACTTTCCTCAGATTGATCGGTGGCAAAAAGCCTGTGAGTCACTACGCCATTTTCATCCCTATCAATAAGTACATGCTTCGGCGCCGGAACAAGACAATGCTGAATCCCTCCATAGCCTCCCAATGATTCTTGGTATGCTCCCGTGTGAAAGAATCCGATATACTGTTTACCTCCGGAATTTATTTTTGGAAGGTAAATATTGAATTCATTCGCCTCCGAATTATAATAATCCATGCTGTCGCAAGTCAATCCTCCAAGGGAGATATTATGGTATGTTTCATCCCAATTATTGATAGCAAGTAAGATGTATTTCTGGTTTAATCCCCAACTATCTGGAAGTTGCGTTATAAATGAACCATCAATCATATACCAAAGCTCCTTGTCATTTTGGAGCTTTTCATCCAAAACCGAATAAAGGACAGCGCCACTTTCTCCAACGGTATAGCTGCCGAATTCGGTAAAGATATTTGGCTCTGTAGTGTTGTTCTTGGCACACATCCATTTGATATTCTTCACGATCTGTTCGGCCATGTATTGGTAATCGTAATCAAAAAACAGATTAGTCTTAATTGGCCAACCTCCTCCGATGTCCATAGTGTCCAAAGCCGGAGTGATTTTCTTCAAATCCACATATTTTTGAATGAATCGGGTCAACTCGGACCAATAGTAGGCTGTATCCCGGATGCCAGAGTTGATGAAAAAATGGAGCATCTTGAGACTCACTTTTGGATTGTCTTTGATTTTATCCTCATAGAGACTGATGATATCATTGTACCGGACTCCCAATCGGGAAGTATAAAACCCAAACTTAGGTTCTTCATCTGCGGCAATACGGATTCCTACCTGAAATGGCACATTGACATGCTCTAGGTAATAATCGATTTCTGAGATATTGTCAAGGATAGGAATACAATTTACAAAGCCTTCATTGAGCAGTTCGGTAATGTATTTCTTGTACAATTCACGTTTGAATCCATTGCAAATGATGAACGTTTCCTTGGTAATTTTCCCATCTTCATAAAGACTCTTCACCAGTGGAATATCAAAAGTGGAAGAGGTCTCAATATGAATATCATTTTTCAATGCTTCGTTCAGGACAAATTTGAAATGAGAGGATTTGGTGCAGTAGCAATACGTGTATTTCCCTTTGTAATCGTGCGCTTTGATAGCCGAATTGAAATAAGATTTAGCATTCTGGATGCTCTCGGATATCTTTGGCAGGTAAGTGAGTTTCAAAGGAGTGCCGTAGGTCCCAATAATATCCATCAGGTTTACCCCATTGAAGAATAATTTATCGTTTTCAACATGGAATTCTTTGGTAGGAAAATCAAAAGTTTGTTCAATCAGATCTTTATATGAATTCATTCGAATGTGTTTACTGTTAGAAAAGACTACAAAAATTGCTTTTTCTGAGAGGAATTCAAATGAAAAAGGGACAAAACCTAAAGGATCGTCCCCCATTTTGCAATAAATTAAGGAAAAGCTAATCCACTCAACTACTTCTCAGGGCAGCTTCTATCAATCGTTGCTCCGCATTAAATTTCTTTTGATTCGAAATCAGCGCTTTAAGTATTTGCTTGAAATTAACTTCCTTTTGAATTAATAATTCCAGATTTCCCAAAAAAGCGTCAACAGATTTTTTCTGCTTAGTAGGAAAAGAAAACACGAATAAATCCTGATTGTTTTGGAATGAGATCTCCATCCCTCTTGGTTTTCCCAAATTCAATAATCCCCTTAGTAAGGGAGTCAAATATTCATATCCTTCGGTAAGACGACAATCGAATTGCATCATCTTTCCTGCTGATCTTTGCCGGATTGACAAAAGTACGATCTCTTCTTTTTTGCTACTGGAAAGAAAAGAACGCAAAAGCGGTTGCCCTGTGGGCTTCGAATGCGCAATTGAAATTGCCTGTGATAATACGCTCATATGAATCGTCTTTGATTTGAATGGATCAAATGTAATTCAGATAATTTTATTATCCTATATTCCCTATCTTTTTTATAGGGTTTTAATAAAATATTTTCAGTTTACCTGAAATCAAATTGGGTTAGTCTCTTCAATCCCTCGCTCAATTGATCATTATCTTTTGCAAAGCAAAAACGAAGCATTTTGTGGTCAGCCTTATCATGAAAAAAAACAGAAATGGGAATACTGGCCACCCCAGATAGCTTAGTCATCCTAACTGCCAGATCATAATCTGATTCATTTGAAAGATGACCATAATTGACCAGCTGAAAAAAACTTCCTGCTGCAGGCTGGAATTTAAGCTCAGTTTTTTCAAGTCCAGAACAGAAATAATCTCTTTTCTTTTGGTAAAAATCAGACAACCCAAGAAAAGTATCTGGTTCTTCAAGGTAATCTGCAAGTGCTAACTGAAATGGAGTGGGCGTACTGAAAGTGACAAATTGATGAATTTTCCGAAACTCCTCAGTCAATTTCTTAGGGGCTAGACAATAACCTACTTTCCAGCCAGTCACATGAAAAGTCTTCCCAAATGAGCAACAGATAAATGACCGCTCGCGCAATAAAGGATGAGTCATCAACGATAGATGAGAACGTCCATCAAATGTAATATGCTCATACACCTCATCACTGATCACCATGATCTTGGTATCCTGAATCAATTCCGCCAACCTATCCAGATCATTTTGGGACCATACATATCCTCCCGGATTGTGAGGTGTATTGACCAGGATCAACCGAGTCTTGGGACTGATAGCTGCTTCTACTTTTTCCCAATCGACTGAAAAATCAGGCATTCGAAGTGAAACATAAACGGGGACACCTCCGCTCAGAAGTATGCTTGGCACATACAGGTCATAAGCTGGCTCAAGAATAATCACCTCGTCACCGGACCTCACCACCGTGGTAATTGCTGCATAAATCGCCTCCGTAGCTCCCGAGACTACGGTTACTTCAGCATCTGAATCCAGTTCAATTCCAGTAATCAACTTGGTTTTTTCTACGATACGCCGGCGTAAAATTGGCACTCCAATCATCGGTGCATATTGATTATGACCATTACGCATGTGTTGACTCACCAAATCCAATAGCTTTTGATCTGCATTGAAACCGGGAAAGCCTTGGGAAAGGTTGATGGCATGATGTTCCGATGCGAGCTTGGACATTGTGGTAAAGATCGTTGTACCAAACTCAGGTAATTTGGACTTTATCTCCATTTTCGATTTAGACTTATTGACCTCCAATATCGGAATTATGCGATAAAGCCTCTGAATAATCGAATAACTTCTTACTTAAAAGAATATTGAAAAGTATGCTTGTCCTCTCGGGAATGGAAATCCCGAAATCAGCCCGATATTCAGTCATTTTTCTCTACTTTTGCGGCTAGAACAAGCCCAATATTAACTCAAAGAAATCCATAAATGCGAGACATTAAATTAGTGGAGGTAAGATCAGAAATAGCAGCCGGAACCCGTGGAGCTAGTCTGGGTATAGATGCATTAAAGATTGCCAGTTTGGATAAAAAGTCGAATTTCTTCTCCCAATTTGATCCGATCAATGTTCCCGACGCTAATAATTACCTTTGGAAAGGGAATAAATTCCCTCATGCAAAATATATCGATGGAGTCTACCAGGTTTTAAAAAACGTCTATTCCACGATCGAATCCCTACGAATGGAAAAAAAATTCCCCATAGTTTTGGCGGGAGATCATAGCACTGCTGCTGGTACGATTATGGGGATCAAAGCGGCCGATCCAAAGAAGCGATTGGGCGTTATCTGGATCGATGCTCATGCTGATCTTCACACGCCATACACCACACCATCAGGAAATATGCATGGAATGCCTTTGGCAATGGTGAGTCAGCTTGATAATACAGCTTGCGCAGTGAATACTCTTTCGGAGGAAACGGTAATTTATTGGGAAAAAATCAAAACCATTGGCGGTGATTTCCCTAAAATCTCTCCTTCGGATATCGTTTTTATTTCAGTGCGGGATACAGAAGATCCGGAAAATTTTCTAATGAAAGAATATGGAATCCGGAATTTCAAAACTGCTGAAGTCCATGAAAAAGGAATCACTCAAATCGCGGCTGAGACATTGGAAATCCTGAAAGATTGTGATCAGATCTATATTTCATTTGATGTAGATAGTCTAGACAGCTCGATCTCGTTGGGCACTGGCACTCCGGTACCTAATGGATTGACAGTAGATGAGGCGATTAAATTAAATGCCGAATTGATCAAAGATAAACGGGTCTGTTGCTGGGAGATTGTGGAAGTAAATCCCACTCTAGACTCTGAAAACACTATGGCCGAGATTGCTTTCGAAGTACTGGAAATTACTACCAAATCCTTGGTAGATAATTTTTAAGTTACTTTGTGTCTAAAACCATTGGTCGATTTATTCTACGCATATTGAATTATACTAATCGAGAATTATAAGCAGGATTTTAGGTAGATTTTAACACGAATCGATCAAAACAGTAGCCTAAACAAAAAGTAAAATTAGAATCAAATTCAGTTCCTGGTGGACAGGAGTTTCAAAACATTGTCCACAGTGATTTATAAGAAGATGAATATACAAGAATCAATTATCGCCGGTATCCAACTGGCATTTCAAAATATTTTTAACGTGGAAGTTCCCACGGAACAATTGTCTCTGGCACCTACCCGCAAGGATTTTGAAGGTACCTATACATTTGTCGTATTTCCTTTTCTGAAAATTTCTCAGACCACTCCTGAAAATACCGCCAACCTAATCGGTGAGTATCTAAAAGCGAATTTGGATGAAGTCAAAGGATTCAATGTGGTCAAAGGTTTTCTTAATCTGGAATTGAACAATCAAATCTGGCTGAACACATTTCAGACGCTTTTCAACAACGAAAATCTAGGGCAATTGCCTCCCAATGGCAAAAAAGTGATGGTAGAATATTCATCTCCCAACACAAACAAACCCCTTCATCTGGGACATTTGAGAAATAATTTTCTAGGCTATTCGGTGGCGGAAATCCTAAAAGCAAATGGGTATGAAGTGATCAAAGCAAATCTGGTAAATGATCGGGGAATCCACATTTGCAAATCGATGGTAGCTTATCAGCATTTTGGAAATGGTGAAACACCCGAATCCTCAGGGCTGAAAGGCGATCATCTGGCCGGGAAGTATTATGTCATTTTTGATCAGGAATATAAAAAGCAAATCAAGCAATTGATAGAGGCTGGTCAAAGTGAGGCAGAAGCAAAAAAAAATGCCCCAATCCTACTTGAGGCTCAGGAAATGCTCCGCAAATGGGAAGCCCAGGATAAAGAAGTGGTTGAACTCTGGACTCAGATGAACGAATGGGTTTATGAAGGTTTTGAGCAAACCTATAAGCGGATGGGAGTGGATTTTGACAAATTCTATTATGAATCTGACACCTATCTATTAGGAAAAGATATCGTCGAAGAAGGCTTGGAAAAAGGGGTCTTTTTCAAAAAAGACAACGGCTCTGTATGGGTTGACCTAACCGCTGAAGGCCTGGATGAAAAACTGGTACTCCGTAGTGATGGTACATCGGTATATATTACTCAGGACATGGGTACTGCCGACCTGAAATACGAGGATTTTAAAATAGACAAGTCCGTATATGTAGTTGGAAATGAACAGGATTATCACTTTGATGTCTTGTTCAAGATCATGCGTAAATTAGGCAGGAGTTATGGCGATGGCCTCTATCATTTATCCTACGGAATGGTTGATTTGCCTACCGGGAAAATGAAATCCAGAGAAGGCACTGTAGTCGATGCCGACGAACTCATGCAGGAAATGGTAGATACTGCAGAAAGTCATACCAAAGAGTTGGGAAAAATTGAAGGGTTCAGTACTGAACAAGCTGCAACCCTGTACGAGGTGATTGGTCTTGGGGCATTGAAATACTTCTTGCTCAAAGTGGATCCAAAAAAAAGGATGCTTTTCAATCCACAAGAATCCATTGAATTTCAAGGAAACACAGGCCCATTCATCCAATACTCTCATGCACGGATCGCTTCAATCCTCCGAAAGGCAAAGCAGATCGGTGTGACATATGAGCAGGAGGACTTTACGCAAATCGATAAAATTGCAGACTCTGAGGCAGCTTTGATTTATCTTTTAAATGATTTTGAAAAGAAGATAGCTCAGGCTGGAGAAGATTATTCTCCGTCCATATTGGCGCAATATCTTTTTGATTTGGCCAAGGAATACAATCGATTCTATGCCGATGTACCTATCTTCCTGGAAGATGATTCGAAGGTCCTGGCTTTTCGGGTTGCACTTTCAGAGCTTACTGCAAAAACAATTAAAAAAGGCATGGCGTTACTTGGTATAGCAGTGCCAGACCGAATGTAATATGAAAAACCTATTCCTACTTATTTCTTTGACTTTCTTTGCCTGCCAGCAAGCTGCTACTAGGCCGGATATGGATTCAACCCTAATTTCAATTTCAGAAAACACTATGGAAAGCTCTTTTTATGATTTCAAAATAAAAGACATCAACGGCAATGAGGTAGACTTTCAATCTTTCAAAGGTAAAAAAGTCATGATCGTCAATGTCGCATCCAAATGCGGCTATACCAAGCAATATGCCGCACTTCAGGAATTGTATGAGATTCATGGAGATGAAATAGTGATTTTAGGATTTCCTGCCAATAATTTTGGGGGACAGGAGCCCGGTAGCAATGAAGAAATCAAGGAATTTTGTACCACTGAATTCGGAGTGACTTTCCCGCTTTTTGAGAAGATTTCCGTGAAGGGTTTCGACAAACATCCACTTTACCGCTGGCTTTCTGATCCTTCACTTAATGGATGGAATGACAAAGAGCCAGGCTGGAACTTCTGTAAATATCTGATCAATGAGAAAGGAGAATTAGTCAAATTTTTACCATCTTCAGTGGCTCCACTCGACGAAGAAATTTTGGCATTTGTAGGAGTTTGATTGATCCAAACCTCAGAGTGAAAAATACCATCCGATCCAAAAAAGAGGCCTGGCTTCATGCCCTACGTCTTCGCACCCTACCATTGGCGCTGGCAAGTATTTTCGCAGGGTCTTTCCTGGCGGCAGACCGAGGAGTATTCCGCTGGGAGATTTTGATTCTGGCTTCTTTTACTACCATTTTTCTTCAAATCTTATCGAATCTTTCCAATGATTATGGTGATACCGTCAATGGAGCCGATCATGCAGAGCGCCAAGGACCTATCCGGGCTGTACAGTCAGGTTTGATTTCCTTGGGTGAAATGAAGAAAGCAATTTACCTATTTGGAGTTCTATCGCTGGTTTCCGGTTTATTGCTCTTGTTTTTTGCGTTGCAAAATCTGACTTTGTTCTTGGTGTTTTTAGGATTGGGATTGGCTTCAATTTGGGCAGCAATTGCCTATACTTCAGGCAGCAAGCCATACGGCTATGCAGGCCTGGGAGATCTGGCAGTTTTCATATTCTTTGGCCTTTTGGGAGTTTTCGGCACGTATTTCCTGCATAGTCTGACTTGGGAATTTTCTGTTTTTTGGATTGCTGTAGCGCTGGGCTTTTTCAGTGTTGCTGTGCTGAATATTAACAATATTCGCGACATAGAGTCAGATTTTGCAGCTAACAAAAAATCCATACCGGTACGGATCGGCAAGAAGGCTGCAATTCGATACAATTGGATTCTTATCCTTGGAGGTAATCTCTGTCTTCTGGTTTTTGCCTATCTAACAGATTCGTATTCTGCCCTTTTAGCGATGTTGGTATTTCCACTGATGCTACTGATTGGACTGGGTGTGCAGCGGGGAAAAAACTCAAAGGAGATTGATCCCTTCCTGAAAAAAATGGCCTTGACCACACTTTTATGGACAATCCTGTTCGGTATTGGTCTGCTATATTTGGCTAAAAGCTGATTAAAATCCTTTTTTTCTTGTCCTTTTTGAGGTAATTTGGTGAAACTAAAAACCAAAACTATGACAAAGATCCTCGTTCCTTATGATTTTTCCGAGCAAGCCCAAAATGCTTTAGATTTTTCCATCGCCATTGCTGAAAAGTATAATAATGTACAAATCAAAGTGGTTCATGTGATGGAAGTACCTACCAATTCCACCATGGGGACGATGGGCGGTGGAGAAATGATGCCAGATATGGAAAACCAGGTGTTTTTCGTTGAATTGATGGATAAGAGAAAGAAGCAAATGGAGGATTTGCGTAAAAAACACGAAGGCACATCCTATAATTTCACTGCTCAAATCAAACTCGGAAACGCTTTTCAAAATATCTCCGAATCGATCACCGAGGAAAACCCAGACCTGCTGATAATGGGCTCCAAAGGCTCAAGTGGTGTGGAAGAAGTGTTGATCGGAAGTAATACCGAGAAAGTAGTTCGCAACGCAGCTTGTCCGGTGATGACGATCAAATCACCCATAAAACCTTCCGACCTGAAAAAAATTGTTTTCGCAAGTGATTTCAAAGAAGAAACTGATGAGTTGGCAAAACGTATTAAAAGTCTTCAGGACTTGTTTGACGCTAAACTTTATTTCGTCGTGGTCAATACGCCTGGCAACTTTGAATCCAGCAGAGATTCAATGCGGAGAATCAAGGATTTTGCCAATAAATATGGGTTTGAAAATGTGACTGCAGAAATTTACAATGCCAGTTCAGAAGAAAGTGGAATCATCGAATTTGCAGAGGACGTCAATGCAGACTTGATCGCCATGGCTACGCATGGTCGAACCGGGTTCCTGCATCTAATTACAGGAAGTATTGCCGAAGATGTGGTGAATCACGCCAAAAGACCTGTTTGGACTTTCAAAATAAAATAAATCAAATCACCAGCGATTAGATGCCCGCTATGAAAGGCGGGCATTTTTATACTTATGGCAAAGAAAAATAACGATTGGAAAAAACGCGATGGCATGGTCTACTCCACCAGTGATGATTTTGAATTTAGCGTTGGTTCTTCAGAGGAAATCGAGACTTTGGCACCAAACCAGCAGAACCTCAAAGTGATGCTGGACAAGAAGGCAAGAGCTGGCAAAAAGGTGACCCTGATCGAAGGCTTTGTGGGCACAGAGTCAGATTTGACGGATTTGGGTAAACTACTGAAAAATAAATGCGGAGTAGGCGGATCAGCAAAGGAAGGAGAAATTTTGATCCAGGGTGATCATCGGGATAAAATCGTACAGATCCTTTTATCGGAAGGCTATAAGGTTAAAAAAGCCGGAGGATAATGTCATTGATGGGAGCTGTTTATTTTTTTGAGTCAATGCAGTTTTGAATAATCTATTTTTAAAAAAATTCAAGACTTATTCAAAAGCAGGAAAAGTCGTCAACCTGAGTTATTTGATGATTTAATAACAGATACGGAAAACAATTGATCTGCTTTTGGGTGTTTCCTAAGCATAAGATAAACACAGCTTAATTTCTGGGTTAACCTGTTTTGGAATTATCTAAAAAAGTAATAAGCATTTGTATCTTTTATTACCATCCCTATCTTTGCCTCCGTAATGGAAAACACCAATAGAAATATTGACTTTTTATCAAGCAGTCGGCATTGCCACTTGATGCACCATTTCCATCATTCCGCCTGAGGAATGCTTTTAATCTACCGGCGCCGTCGATGACAGGGATTCTGCGGTTCGCCAAATTTTTCCAAAACTCTTTTATCACTTAGTGTAACTTCACATCATGGAACAAATAATCCGTATTGCCGTGCAAAAAAGCGGCAGACTATCCGAAGATTCTCTTGGCCTCATCAAAGAATGTGGTATCAAATTTTACAATGGAACGGGCAAACTTAAGTCTACTTCCACCAACTTCCCGATCGAATTTCTCTTTCTCCGCGACGATGACATACCCGGCTACGTAGCAGATGGAGTAGCTGATCTTGGCATCGTTGGAGAAAATGAATTAGTGGAAAAGGACAAATCTGTAAACACCTTAAAGAAACTTGGGTTTTCTAAGTGCAGACTGTCATTGGCTATTCCCAAGGGACAGCAATACCAGGGAGTTTCTTATTTTGAAGGAAAAAATATTGCTACATCCTATCCTAAAATCCTGAAAGATTACCTGAAGAAACAGGGGATCAATGCATCAATCCACGAAATCAGTGGATCGGTGGAGATCGCTCCCAGCATAGGTTTGGCAGAAGGTATTTGTGATATCGTTAGTTCAGGCTCTACACTAATGATGAATGGCCTCAAGGAAGTCGAGGAAATATTCAAATCAGAAGCCGTCTTGATAGCAAATCAGGAATTATCAGGTTGGAAAATGGAGATTGTGGAGAAATTACTTTTCCGGATCAATGCTGTTCAAAAAGGCAAAAGCAGTAAATATGTATTGTTAAACGCCCCCAATGAATCGCTGGAAAAAATCGTCAATCTCATTCCAGGAATGCGTAGCCCCACGATACTTCCATTGGCACAGCAGGGATGGTCTAGCGTGCACTCGGTACTCCAGGAGGATCAATTTTGGGAAAATATCGAGGAGCTTCGTGCCGCTGGTGCAGAGGGTATTCTTGTGGTTCCCATTGAGAAAATGATTATTTAATTCTCAGTTTTTGAAATTTACTTTTAGAATTAGAAAAAAATGAAAATTCTATCAAACCCATCAAAAGGCTCCTGGACAAAAGAATTGGCAAGACCGGTTTTTAAAACAAAGGCAATCAATAAGATCGTGAAGCCGATTCTAAAAAAGGTGAAACGAAATGGCGATAAAGCCCTTTTAAAATTTGCCTTGGAATACGATCATATTCAATTGGAATCGGTATTGGTCTCACCGGAAGAAATTAAAGAAAGTGCAAGCCTTGTTTCCAATGAGTTAAAATCAGCCATTCTGACGGCCAAATCAAATATTGAAAACTTCCATGCGGCCCAAATCACGCCCGAACTGGTCCAGGAAGTCATGCCAGGAGTAATTTGCAGAAGAAAAAGTATCCCAATTCAGCGGGTAGGTTTATATATACCGGGAGGAACAGCGCCTTTGTTCAGCACGGTGTTGATGCTCGGTATCCCTGCTAAAATCGCAGGATGCAAAGAAATAGTGCTTTGCACTCCGCCCAATCGTGAAGGTAAAGTCCACCCAGCGATCCTATACACGGCTCAATTGATTGGAATCAATAAAATCGTAAAAACGGGGGGTGCGCAAGCAATAGCTGCGATGACTTTCGGTACAGAATCAGTTCCTCAGGTAGATAAAATATTCGGCCCTGGGAATCAATATGTCACGGCAGCCAAACAATTAGCAACCAAGTACGGGGTAGCAATCGATATGCCTGCCGGTCCTTCTGAGGTACTGGTCTATGCAGATGAAACCGCTATTCCCGCCTTCGTGGCCTCTGATCTACTCTCACAAGCAGAGCATGGAGTGGATTCCCAGGTAGTTTTGGTCACCCATACAGAATCATTTGCCAAAAAGGTATTGAAAGAATTGGATTTGCAGCTGAAAAACCTTTCCAGAAAAGACATCGCAAAGAAGGCGCTTGCCAATTCGGTTGCAGTGGTTTTAGATTCAAGTGAGCGAGCTCTGGAACTGATCAATTACTATGCCCCCGAGCATCTAATTATCAGCGTAGCCGATGAAGAAGAAGCTGTAAATGGAGTGTATAATGCCGGGTCTGTCTTTATAGGCAACTTCACCCCTGAATCTGTCGGTGATTATGCTTCAGGAACCAATCATACCCTACCTACCTATGGCTATGCAAGAAATTATAGCGGGGTCTCCTTGGATAGCTTTTTAAAGAAAATCACTTACCAAAAACTCTCTGAAAAAGGGATTCAAAACCTGGGACCCACGGTAGAAATCATGGCGGAAAATGAGCTGTTGGATGCCCACAAATTTGCAGTGACTGTTCGATTGAATTACCTGAAATCCAATCAAAAATGAGTTTTAATCTAACCGAATTATTAAGGCCGCATATTGCGACCTTGCAGGCCTATACCTCTGCCCGAGATGAATATCAAGGTAAAGAGGGAGTCTTTTTGGATGCAAACGAGAATCCATTTGGATCCATCACATCAGAAAATTTCAATAGATATCCGGATCCTTATCAAATGGATCTGAAGGAAAAAATCGCTGAGATTAAAGGAGTCAAACCTTCTCAGATTTTCCTCGGAAATGGTTCGGATGAAGCCATTGATTTATTGTTCCGGGCTTTTTGTAATCCGGGTAAAGACAATGTGATTCTGCTTCCCCCTACTTACGGCATGTACGAGGTTAGCGCTTCGATCAATGATGTGGAAATTCGCAAAGTGCCATTGACCTCCGCCTTTCAGATCCAACCCGAGTTGGTATTGAAAGCTGTGGACCAAAACAGTAAAATTATTTTCGTTTGCTCACCGAATAATCCAAGTGGAAATAAGGTAGATAGGAATCACATTATTCAGCTTCTGGACAATTTTAACGGATTGGTAGTGGTAGATGAAGCATATATTGACTTCAGTGATGAGCCGAGTTTCACCACTACGCTGAAGGATTATCCAAACCTATTGGTTCTGCAGACTTTCTCCAAAGCCTGGGGACTGGCTTCATTGCGACTGGGAATGGCTTTCGCTTCCAAAGAGCTTATCAAAATCCTCAATCGGATCAAGCCTCCCTATAATATCTCAGGCCTGACTCAGGAGACGGTACTGGAGGCAATGGACAATTACAAGGAAGTTCAGGAGATGATCCAATCGATTTTGACGGAACGAGAGATATTGCGAAAAGAGCTCGATAAATTGGTCTTTGTTGAAAAAATTCATCCCTCTGATTCTAATTTTCTTTTGGTCAAAATAAACGATGCCGATCAGGTATACGATGAGCTGATAGACCGAAAAGTGATCGTCAGAAATCGATCAAAAGTTATGCTTTGTGAAGGCTGTTTACGAATTACCGTGGGAACAGCCTCCGAAAATCAGCAATTGCTGGCCGCATTATCTGATATTTTCCAATCTAAAAAGTAATAATCCGATGACTATTAAAAAGACAGTGCTATTTATTGACAGAGATGGCACGATCATTAAAGAGCCACCTACAGATTATCAGGTGGACAGTTTGGAAAAACTTGAATTTCTTCCAAAGGCTATCTCGAATCTCCGAAAAATTGCTGAAGAAACTCCTTTCGAACTGGTCATGGTAACCAATCAGGATGGTTTGGGAACGGACTCTTTTCCAGAAAAGGATTTTTGGCCAGCCCAGTACAAGATGTTAAAGACCTTAGAGCAGGAAAATATATTTTTCAAAGCGATTCATATTGATCATACCTTCGAAAAGGAAAATGCACCAACCAGAAAGCCAAACACAGGAATGCTCACACAGTATTTTACTGAAGAGTATGATCTCGCAAATTCCTATGTGATCGGTGATCGATTGACTGATATTCAACTTGCCGAAAATCTTGGTGCTAAGGCTATTTTCATTGGAGATCAGCAGCCAAATGCTGCCTTGTGCACAAGAGATTGGGATGAAATTTATAATTTTCTCAGACTGCCACAGCGTCGCGCGGAGGTAATCCGAAAAACCTCAGAAACGGATATCCAGATCAAATTAAATTTGGATGGAAGCGGGCAATGTAAGATTTCTACTGGACTTCATTTCTTCGATCACATGCTGGAGCAATTAGGCCGGCACGGAAGCACTGATTTGGAAATCATTGTAAAGGGCGACTTGCATATCGATGAGCATCATACGATCGAAGATACTGCTCTTGCACTGGGAGAAGCTTATCTGAAGGCTTTGGGCGATAAAAAAGGAATCTACAGATATGGTTTTCTTTTGCCCATGGACGATGTTTTGGCACAGGCCGCTATCGATTTTGGAGGGAGACCCTGGATGGTATGGGATGCAGAATTCAAACGTGAAAAAGTCGGTGATATGCCTACAGAAATGTTTTTTCATTTCTTCAAATCATTCTCAGATACCGCAAAATGCAACCTCAATATCAAAGCGGAAGGCGATAATGAACACCACAAGATTGAAGCAATCTTCAAGGCGTTGGCAAGGGCAATCAAGATGGCAGTGATGCGGGATCCAAGGAACATCAATCAACTTCCTAGTACAAAGGGAGTACTGTAATTTCTCAAGACTCAGTAAAATTTAACATCAAGAATTTTTGCTGAGTCTTTTTTTTGCCTTTATTTAGTTATGAAACGAATCGAACATATCATAACTATCTTATTATTATTTTTTATACTGACTTCCTGTTCCGAAGGTCTTCCTTCCATTCAGCGGATTTATGATAGCGGCAATTACGCAGAAGCCATATCAGCGCTCAATAAACACCTCTTTTTCCATGTCACAGACGTCAAAGCCCTTCATCTGAGAGCTAGATCCTATGAAGAAACTGGTCAAATTGAGAAAGCAAAAGCTGATTTCAAACGGATAATCGATTTCGATGATAATTATGCACATGCATTCGCGGGATTAGGAAAGATTCTTTTCGAGCAAAAAAAATATAAAGAGGCAGAACTTTATCTACTCCGGGCAGCTACTTTAGACAATAAGGATTTTGATATCCTGTATTTGGTCGGGCGTGCACAGCTCATGCTTCAAAAATATGAATCGGCAGAACGATTTTTGGAAATGGCAAAAGATCTTAATCCCAAGTTTGCTCAGGTATATTTCTACCAAGGAATGGTTCGAGCGCTGAAAGGGGATGTTTTGGGCTGTGCGGCCTCATTCAATTCCTACGTTCAGTATGAGCCAAATCATATGATCGGACGATACAATAGAGGATTTGCATTGATGAAGGCAGGATACTTCCCATGGGCGCTGGAGGATTTTGAAGCGGTACTCACTGAGAAGCCGAATCATGTAGAAGCACTGGCAAAAAAAGGATATTGTCTGGCCAAAATGGGAAATCCTGAAGGCTGCAGGATTCTGCAACTCGCTGCCAGCAGAGGCAGCGAGTATGCCAAGAATCAAATTGAAGTATGCTTATGATCCGTCAAGTCAATCGCATTTTTAGTGCTTTTTTATAATTTGGAATGGCTTTTTCATCCAAGGCAAGAAATAAATAAGGCTCGATCATTTCCAGTTCCATCAAATGAAAAACACCATCTATCTCCACCCCATCGACCCGCACATAAAGACTTTGGGAGGCAAATTCATCAACTAATTTCTGGCAGGAAGCTAACATAGATTCCGATGGATCAATGGTAGCGATTGTGCCTCCAAAATAGTGCTGAACCCGGAAGTCATCTTTAGCTGGAGTCTTCAAGACAGCATGAGAAAAAACACCATTAAAAAATAAAAGGGAGTACTCTCCTACCATAGCCACTTCTGGTACAAAAGGCTGAACGAGATAAGATCCTTCTTTTAACAACTCATTGATTTTAGAGAGCTCATTTTGCCAGCTATCGGCTTTGATTTTCAGCGTGTTTTTGGCACCGCCGCTTACCAGCGGTTTAATCACCCAAACCGGAGAATCAATTTCTTGGGCTACAGACTCTCCATCAAACTCACTTCCTTTTTCAAGTAATTTACCGGCAATTACCGGAAATCCTTTTGCCTGGATCTCCAACAGATACGATTTGGAAGAATTCCATAAAATCGTATCCAGATCGTTCAAAACAGGGATATTGAGTTTTCGAATATGTTCAATCCAAGTCAGAAATTGGGGGTAATAGTCGAAGTAATCCCAGACAGACTTGATCAAAAGAGTAGAAAATCTGGACCAGTCTTCGTTTTGAGCTGACCAAGGGATGATTTCATTAGGTATTTCTAATTCTGTAAGAATCTCGGAAAGGATTTTATCCTCATCTACAGAATTAGCGTCATAAGCTCCTACTGAGAAATAACTTACGATCGCTATGGGTTTTTGCATCATTTAAATTTTTGGCAAAGCTAATCTTTAAGTAAAAATTATAAAGACCATTCTTCAAAAATGAATGTGAACCCTTACTTTTGGGCTTTATCAGCCCTATGAATCACCAAAAACTCGTCATCATTCCGACCTACAATGAAATTGAAAATATCAGAGAAATGATATTGAAAGTAATGGGTTTGGATGGGGATTTTGAATTACTCATTATTGATGATGGTAGTCCTGACGGCACTGCTGAAGTAGTTAAAAAACTGATAGTGGAATTTCCCAACCGGCTTCATCTCATCGAGCGAACCGGTAAGTTAGGACTGGGTACCGCATATATTACCGGATTTGAATGGGCTTTGAGTCATAGCTACGATTACATTTTTGAAATGGATGCCGATTTTTCTCACAACCCTGAAGATCTGCACCGGCTCTATGAGGCCTGTGCCACACATGGGTTTGAATTAGCCATAGGATCCAGATACATCACTGGGGTCAATGTGGTCAATTGGCCGATCGGACGGGTGCTAATGTCATATTTTGCCAGTGTATATGTTAAATTCATCACCGGTCTACCTATCAAGGATGCCACAGCAGGATTCAAATGCTACCATCGGAATGTACTAAAAGGCATTAAACTGCGAGAAGTCAAATTCATCGGTTATGCTTTTCAGATCGAAATGAAATTCACAGCATGGAAACTTGGGTTCAAAATAATCGAGGTACCGATTATTTTTACTGACCGGACCAAAGGAACTTCCAAGATGAGTACGGGAATATTTAAAGAGGCGGTTTTAGGAGTGATTTGGATGAAAATCAAAAGTATTTTTATGCCCTATCAACTCAATCAAAGCGAATCGATTTAATCGGATCTACTTTAGAAATAACCATCACCGGGATCCAAAGAACCAAAGCAGTCAAAACCACAATCCCAATATTGATCAACAGAAATACCGGCCAGTTCCAATCAATCGGCACATAGCTCATGTAATAGCTTTGAGGGTCTAGTGGAATGATTTTAGTCTTATCCTGTATAAATCCAAGTCCCAATCCGACCGCATTCCCGATTAAAATTCCTCTGATCAGAATATTGATTCCATTCCAAAAGAAAACTCTTCTAATCTGACGATTTCTTGCCCCGAGCGACTTCAATATTCCGATCATCTGCGTTCGTTCCATGATCAGAATAAATAAAATTGCCCCCATATTGAAAATCGCAACAAAACCGATCAAGCTGATAAAGACATAGACATTGGTGTCTAGCAGTGTCAACCAGTCGAAGATCTCCACAAATTTATCCTGGCTATCAATCAACTTCAGATCAAAATCCATAAGTTTTTCGATTTCGGTAAAATAGCTTTTGCGGTTTCTGAAATCGTCCACAAAAATCTCCAATCCTCCTACCTGATCAGCCTCCCAGCCATTGAGATTCCGGATGGTCTGGAGTTCGCCAATGATGATTTTCTCATCGAAATTTTCCAGATAAGTCTGAAAAATACCTACAATCTCCACCCGTCTAAACCTCGGTGGGTCCTGGACAAAATAAAGCGTGATCTTATCTCCGAGCTTAAGATTCAGTTTGTTTGCAATGAAACTGCTAAGCATAACCTCATTGGAAGTTCCAGTCTCGGGGATTTGAAGAAGTCTTCCTTCAATCAAATAAGGTTTAAATCGAAGGCTGTCAAAGTCGATCCCAACCCCTTTCATTAAAACCCCTTCTACCTCATCCTCCCCTTTGATCAAGGCAGCTTTATGTGCAAATGATTGCACTCCCTTGATGAATTCCAGACTGGAGTAATTTTTTAAAAAATTAGAGTTGAGTGAAAAAGGATTCTCTTCGAAAGCGTTGCTCATGGTGAACTTCTGAACCTGAAAATGACCGGTGAAGCCATAAACTCGTTCAGAAATTGTATTCTGAAAACCACCCAACACCATAAAAGCAATAATCGATACGGCCAGACCTAAGGCAAGACTGCCGACGGCGATTCGATGGATTGTTACCGAAAACCCTCCCGAGCTCTTAAAGCTGATTCTTTTCGCGATGAAATAGGAAAGGTTCAATGGACTGCTTTAATTTGTTTAATACGACCGCAAAATAGCATGAAGCAAATGAAACTAACACCTTTTATTTCCATTTTAAGTTTTTGTATCAGCCTCTTTTTTTCTGTTTTGGAAAGTCAAGCTCAAAAGCAACCTGTCTTGCCAGCTGCAGATCAATCCCACCTCTATCTTCCATTACTGGCCGGCCAGCGAGTGGGAGTCGTTGGTAACCAGACAAGTATACTGACTCAGAAAGACAATAAACATTTAGTGGATTTTCTTTTGGAAAACGGGGTTCAAGTAAAAAAAGTATTCGTTCCGGAGCACGGGTTCAGAGGTACCGCTGATGCGGGAGAGAAAGTAGACAACAGCCTGGATCAAAAAACAGGGCTTCCGATTATTTCTCTGTATGGCAACAATAAAAAACCCACGGCTGAGCAAATTCAGGACCTTGATGTATTGATTTTTGACTTGCAGGATGTAGGAGCACGCTTTTTCACATACATCAGCACCATGCATTACGTGATGGAAGCCTGCGCAGAGCAAGGCAAGAAGATCGTTATTTTTGACCGTCCCAATCCTAATGGGGGCTATGTCGATGGTCCGGTTCTTAAAAAGGGCTTTGAATCTTTTGTCGGTATGCATCCTATTCCGGTCGTCCATGGTCTTACCGTAGGCGAACTCGCCCAAATGATCAATGGAGAAAAGTGGCTTAAAGGTGGACTCACCGTTGATCTGGAGGTAATTCCGGTAGCCAATTGGACACGGGATCAAGCTTATTCACTCTCAGTGAAGCCGTCGCCTAATCTGCCCAGTGATCTGGCTATCCAACTCTATCCAAGCACCTGCTTCTTCGAGGGAACGGTCATGTCTCTTGGTCGCGGCACCTATGATCCATTTCAGATGTATGGCTATCCTGACCCAAAATTCGGAGATTTCACCTTCACTCCTGTAAGTATTGACGGCATGTCAAAAAATCCTCCTCATCAAAATAAACTTTGCTATGGAGTGGATCTAAGAGATGAATCTTTAAACCATCAATTTACCCTTAAATACCTTCTTGATGCCTATAATAAGTCTGGAATGGGTGAGAAGTTTTTCAATAATTTCTTCAATACATTGGCCGGAACTGACGAACTGAAAAAGCAGATTTTGGCCGGAAAAACTGAAAAAGAAATTCAAGCCTCCTGGCAAAAAGATCTTGAAGCTTACAAAATAAATAGAACCAAATACCTGATTTATAAATAGTAGGAAGTGATTTTTAAACTTTAAAAGTATTCTTCTTCCTACTTGATTGTCCGATTAATAAAAAAACCAATGTCTTATACCGAAGCTAAATCCAACCAATCTTTACGAATCATCTACATGGGTACACCGGAATTTGCTGTGCCTGCGCTGGAAAAGCTCGTTGAAGCCGGTTGGAATATTGTCGGGGTAATCACTGCCCCTGACAAACCTCAAGGACGCGGACAAAAACTGGTAGGATCCCCAGTCAAACAAATTGCTGAAAAATTAGGACTCCATATCCTGCAACCAATCAATCTGAAAAACCCTGAATTTCAGCAAGAATTGAAAGATTTGAGAGCGGACCTTCAAATCGTAGTGGCTTTTCGGATGCTTCCTGAAGCCGTATGGAATATGCCGCCGTTAGGAACTTTCAATCTCCATGCTTCGCTATTGCCCAATTACCGAGGTGCAGCCCCCATCAACTGGGCTATCATCAAAGGTGAGAAAGAAACAGGTGTGACGACTTTTTTTCTAAAGCATGATATTGATACAGGCAGCATCATTTTCCAGGAAAAAGTAACCATCCTACCCGAAGATGATCTGGGCTCTCTTTATGAAAAATTAATGCAGGTTGGATCTGAATTAGTGTTGAAGACGGTAGAGGCCATCGCTGAAGACAGAGTGGATCCCATTCCTCAGGATGAATCTTTGGCGATTCATCATGCTCCGAAGATTTTCAAAGAGACAGGTCAAATCAATTGGAACAACGCGGCAGAAGAGATTCACAATCTGATCAGAGGGCTATCTCCATATCCTGCAGCCTGGACTACATTGGATGGTAAAACCTGTAAAATTTTCAAAAGCAAACCACATCCGGATTCTTTATCCGGCAAATCACCCGGGGAGTATTCAACAGACGGCAAAAACTTTTTGAAATTTCAAACCGGATCAGGAAGTCTGGAAATTTTGGAACTTCAACTGGAAGGAAAAAAACGACTGAGAATTGATGATTTCTTAAGAGGCTACAGTTTCAGGTAGGTATCTGTCTTAAAGAGATTTAAGCTGGAATAAAATTCAAAACAATCGCTTCATTTTCGATTAGTATTCGATTCTTTTCGTCTAGATTCTGAGTTCATATTTGAATTGCCACAAAGGCCTAGAATTGAAAAGTGATCAAATCAAGTCTTACAGATTTTTCAAGGATTATTTCAATATTTCATTGATTTTTAAGAACTTCAATAATCAAATCATTCACTTTTAGACCAAAAAACTATGAAAAATCTAAATAAAATATTTCTGCTTTTTTTCAGCTTAATGCTACTTGGAAGTTCTGCTGAAGCACAATTCATCAAAAAACTAAAAGATGCAGCCTCCAAGGGTATGGAGAATGCTGTGGAAAAGAAAGTCGAGGAAGAGGCTGAAAAGATGATGATGCGACAGCTTGAAAAACATCTGGCAGGCCTCTATGGGGATGATGCTGAAAGCAGGCCAATCAACTTGGATATGAATAAGATTTTTGCCGGAATCGGAGAAGAAGTAGACACCGAAGATGCTTATTCCTTTACCGGGCATATGGTTCTGGAGTTGATTTCTTCTGATGCCAAAGGCAAATCAACTGAGCCGATGAAAATCAAAACATTCCTGAGCCCTTCCTCGGATTATACCGGCATGGAATTATTTGATCCTAAAAATCCTACCGCCACCACAAAAATGATCCTTGATATTAAAAATAAAGCTTCCATAATTTTAATGGATGGCGAAGACTCCAAAAGTAGTTTTGCCTTTAAAATGGATCTGGATGAACTGGACTCTTTGGAGGAAAAATCTTTTGAGGAATCAGAATTTAAAATCCAAAAAACAGGCAACACCAAAGAAATCCTCGGCTTCGATTGTGAGGAATATCTGGTCCAAAGCGAGGATGGACAGGGAGTTTATTGGATTACCGAGGAGCAAATAGCCAACTCGAATTCATTTTTAAGCAGTAACAGTAACCTCGGTTCAAGTAAAATGCAGGAAAAATATGCCAGGCACTTTGCCAATGCACCAAAAGGAAATGTCATGGAAATGGAGTACAAAATGAATGAAGGAGAGGAGGTCAAGATGAAAGTAATTGATATTCAGACTTCTCAGCCTATTACTTTTGAGATGTCAGATTATCCAAGTATGATGCAAAGTACAAAGCAATAGGTTTTCTGTACTGAATTATTTTTTATAGAACTGCCTCCTGTTATCTTCATGGCATACAAGTTTCAAAATGAAGATTTCACTTATTGCCGCAGTCGCCGAAAACAGAGTAATCGGCAAACAGAATGATTTGGTATGGAGATTATCGACTGATTTCAAGCGATTCAAATCCATCACCTCAGGACATTATATTCTGATGGGCAGAAAAACATTTGAATCGCTCGACAAGCCTCTTCCCAACCGAACTCACCTGGTCGTCACAAGAAATCAGGAATATAAGGTACCCGAGGGACATTATGTTTTTCAATCCGTGGAAGATGCTTTCATTTTTGCCAACAAACTTCAAGTGGACGTGCTCTATGTGATCGGTGGAGGAGAAATTTATAAACAAACTTTAGAATTTGCAGATGAGTTACTTCTTACAGAAGTACATGCCCGACCGAGCGGTGATACTTTTTTTCCAGACTTTGACCCTTCTAAATGGCAAGAAACATTTAGGGAATATCATCCCAAAGATGAACGCAACGAATATGCATTTTCATTTGTGAATTACGAAAGAAAAGATTCCAATCATGTCTAATCAAACTATTTGGATCACAGGTGCATCCTCAGGAATCGGTGCGGCTGCTGCAAAGCTTTATAACGCGAAGGGATATCGAGTTATCCTTTCGGCAAGGAATGAAAAGGCACTTGTTGAAGTCCAAGAATCCTTCGAGCATCCTGAAAACAGTTTCGTACTTCCACTGGATTTGGAAGATCAATCTTCCTTCCAGCAAAAAACCAAAGAAGCCATAGCCGCTTTTGGAAGAATTGATATAATGCTTCACAATGGCGGAATCAGTCAGCGCTCTCTGGTTACAGAGACAATACTGGAAGTAGATCGAAAACTAATGGAAATCAATTTCTTTGGCACAATAGCTTTGACAAAGGAGCTGCTTCCCTATTTTATCCAGAATGGATCCGGACAATTCGGAGTTGTCAGCTCTTTGGTCGGGAAATTTGGCACCCAATACCGTTCAAGCTATTCCGCATCCAAACATGCCTTACATGGCTTTTTCGAATCTTTGAGAGCTGAAAATCATAATGATGGTATAGCGGTGACCCTGATTTGTCCAGGCTTTATCAGAACCAATGTATCGATCAATGCACTAACGGGCGATGGGTCCGCTCTGAATAAAATGGATCAGGCCCAAGCCAAAGGGATGTCCCCGGAAGATTGTGCTGAAGCAATTTACAAAGCATTAAAATCGAAAAAAGAAGAAGTTTATATCGGCGGAAAAGAAACTTTTGCAGTCTATGCCAAGCGATATTTTCCCAGCTTTTTTTCTAAAATCCTAAGGAAATCAAATGTCCGATAATCAAATCAAAAAAAAGGTCGTCAGAGCCGAAATCATAGCCATTGGCGATGAGTTACTTTACGGACAAATTGTCGATACGAATAGTCATTGGATCAGTCAGCAGCTTGATCTGATGGGAGTAAAAGTTGTTCGGAAAACCACTGTTGGCGATGATCGAAAGGATATTCTAGCTGCTTTTGCATCAGCAGATTCCAGAGCAGATCTGGTTTTGATCACCGGTGGGCTGGGTCCGACCCGGGATGATTTGACCAAACCTTTGCTGGCAGAATACTTTAACTGCCCGATTGTCGAAGTACCGGAAGCAGTGGCAGCTATATCTGAATATTTCCTGCGAAGAGGCAGAGAGATGACCCCGCTCAATGTTCTCCAAGGCCACCTTCCTTCCTGCTGCACCTATGTGCCAAATGAAGTCGGAACGGCTCCCGGTATGTGGTTTGAAGAAAATGGCACCTATTGGATGTCCATGCCCGGGGTGCCTCATGAAATGAAAAAACTCATGCAGGACTTTGTGCTGCCGAAATTACCTGAAATCTTTACATTGCCCGTGATTGCTCACCGGGTGATCAAAACCGTTGGAATCGGAGAAAGTTGGCTTGCTGACCTGATTCAGGATTGGGAGAATGCATTGCCGAACAATATCCGGCTGGCTTATCTCCCCTCTCTTGGACACGTCAAACTCCGACTTACTGGCTTTGGTACTTCCAAAGAAGAGATTGCAGAGGCGATTCAACACCAAATCGACCTGGTTTTGCCTAAAATCGATAAATACGTTTATGGTTATGACTCTGAGACTTTAGAAACAGCCATTGCAAAACTTTTGACTGCTGAAAAGAAAACCATAGCTTTGGCTGAAAGCTGTTCCGGAGGTTACATTTCCCATTTAATCACCAGTGTGGCAGGAAGCAGTACTTATTTCCAAGGAGCGGTGGTTCCTTATCATAACGAGTTCAAATCGAAGATAATTGGAGTAAAAGCAGAAACCTTGGCTAAACACGGGGCAGTAAGTGAAGAAACGGTAATGGAAATGGCTGCGGGAGTCCGGTCGCAATTTCATTCAGATTTTGGGTTATCGAGCAGCGGCATAGCAGGTCCTGACGGAGGATCAGAAGAAAAGCCAGTTGGTACGGTATGGATAGCCTGCGCCTTCGGAGACCAGGTAGAAACCAAGAAGCTACAACTTACCCAGGATCGAATGTTGAACATCCAATTGACAGGAGTAGCTGTATTGAACATGTTAAGAATCTGTATTTCCCAGAAATAGCAAATAAAATTTTAACTGAAAGGTTTGGGATAGTATTTGATAAAATTTAATTTTAAAGATCGATTATAAACCCAAATTAATTATAAAATCATAACCATGGCAAGTGTAGAAATGCTGATGCCCAAAATGGGCGAAAGTATCACAGAAGGTACTGTTTTGACCTGGCTGAAAAAAGAAGGAGATTCTATCGAGCAAGATGAATCGGTATTGGAAGTGGCTACTGACAAAGTAGATACGGAAGTGCCTTCCATCTATGGTGGAATCCTCAAAAAAATTCTTGTCAAGGAAGGGGATGTGGTTGCAGTAGGAGCTCCGATTGCAATCATCGAGACTGTCGGAGAGGAATCTGGAAATGGGAAAGTTCCAGAAGTTGAAGAACCTTCTAAAGAGAGCGTATTGCAAGCAGCTCCGGAACTGACAGATTCTCTGATTAAAGATCCTGTATCGCAAACTCAATCTGTCGAGGATGACCGCTTTTACTCTCCTCTAGTCCAGAGTATTGCCAAGGCTGAAAACATCTCCAAAGAAGAATTATCGAGAATTCCCGGATCTGGTAAAGCTAATCGCGTGACCAAACAGGACATACTTCATTATCTCGAAAACCGAAGCAAGAAACCAACTGAAGCAAGTGTCTCGACGGCACCGTCAATCGCTGCACCAAAGGTTCAGGTAAGTGTTTCTGCCAATGATGAGATCATTGAAATGGACCGGATGCGAAAGATGATCGCGCAGCGAATGGTTGAGTCCAAACGGATTTCTGCTCATGTTACTTCATTTGTCGAAGCGGACATGACCAATATCGTACTTTGGAGAAATAAAAATAAAGATGCCTACAAGGCCAAATATGGCGAAAGCATCACCTATACCCCTTTCTTCATCGAAGCTGTGGCTAAAGCTATCCGGGATTTCCCAATGATCAACATCTCCGTAGATGGGGAGCGGATTATCCGTAAAAAAGATATCAATGTAGGGATGGCTGTTGCACTTCCGAGCGGAAATTTAATTGTTCCTATTATTAGAAATGCCGACCAGCTAAACCTTGTGGGAATTTCCAAACAGGTTAATGACCTTGCAAATCGTGCCCGGATAAATAAACTTAGCCCAGATGATCTAGCAGGTGGAACCTATACCGTCTCTAATGTCGGTTCTTTTGGAAATGTCATGGGAACCCCTATTATACCACAACCACAGGTAGCAATCCTGGCAGTAGGAGCCATCGTGAAGAAGCCGGCAGTAATCGAAACACCCACTGGTGATGTCATCGGGATTCGCCACAAAATGTTCCTCTCCCACTCTTACGATCACCGGGTGGTAGATGGGTCACTCGGAGGTATGTTTGTCCGAAGAGTAGCAGATTACCTCGAAGGATTCGATATCAATACTTCCTTTTAATTGAAAACGGCCGATCAAAAATGATCGGCCGTTTTTTAATTCTCATCCAACAAGATTTTTGAGGCAAATATTTTAAGCTTTTGTGCCAAAGAGTACAAACGGATGGGCTTGGTCAGGTAGTCATTCATCCCGGATTCAATCGCTTTTTTTCGGTCTTCATCAAATACATTTGCTGAAAGTCCGATGATAAAAATATTTTTCCCTTCCGGCATAGTTCTGATTATTCTCGAAGCTTCCAGACCATTCAATATTGGCATTTGCACATCCATCAGGATCAAATCAAAATCATTTTCACTGACGAGCTTTACAGCTTCCTGGCCATTTTGAGCGATAGTGAACTTATATCCGAGTTGATCAAGCATTAAAGTCATGAGCTGCAGATTTAAATCATTATCCTCAGCCAAAAGAATCCGAAGCGGGTATTCCTGAGCCATATTGTTCCAAGTATTGGGTTTCTGATCCAGCTTTACCTGTTGGTCTGTCACCTGATCACTTGAAATCTTCAATAGGGTACTGAAACTAAATTCCGAACCCTTTCCAACCTCACTTTGAATCTGCAACTCACCTCCAAGAAGCTCCACGATTCGTTTGGAAATAGCAAGCCCAAGGCCAGTACCTTGAAAAGATCTAGTATTGGAGCTCTCAACCTGAAAAAATGGATTGGTCAAATGAGGAATAAACTCGCTGGAAATTCCTATTCCGGTATCTTTTACGGATATATTCAAGAAAACCAATTCATCCGAAATAGTTTCGCTGTCCACTTTAATATACACCTTGCCATTAATAGGGGTAAATTTCAGGGCATTGCCAAGAAGATTTAAAAACACCTGCTTAATCTTCTCAATATCACCTTCTAAAGGAATAGCTGTTTTATCAGAAAATGAAATGCTAATTTCAATGTTCTTCTTTTTTGCGAGTCCCGAAAGCATTTGCACATGCTTTTTCAATTCTACTTTCGGGATAAAAACTGTATTGCAAATTTCAATTTTACCAGACTCGATCTTCGAATAGTCTAAAATATCTCGGATAATGTTGAGTAGGGAATTTCCTGAGTTTTTTATGATTTCAAGGTACTCAGACTGAATTTGATCGAGTTCAGTTTGGTCTAAAAGATCTATGATTCCAAGTAAGCCGTTCATAGGTGTTCGGATTTCATGACTCATGTTTGCCAGAAATTCCGACTTTGCTTTACTCGCCTGATCTGCAGCGTTCATGGCTTCTAAAAGTCCCTTTTCCCAGATGCGTTGACTCGTAATATCTTTCGAAATCGACATCATTTTATTCTCATCCAGAGAAAACATTCTGACCTCGTAATATCTTTCTTCAGCGCCAACCATTGTCTTTAGGTCCACTGTTTGGATTTTACCAGTTTTACGAGCCAGTTTGAAGGCTTTGAAAAGTTCTTCCCCTTGATCATTTGGGACGACCTCATTGATTTTCTTTCCGATAAGTTCAAGTTCCTGATCGATGAAAAGCTCAGTAATCTGAACTTGATAATCAATTATTACACCCTCGTTGTCATAGATAAAAATTAAATCAGGGATATTGTCTATCAGTGTACGCAGGCGTTTTTCACTTTGTACCAATTCCTGTCTGGCAAGGTGCTGCGACGTCATATCCGTACAAATCCCCACTCCTCCCATAAAATTGCCTTGGGGATCAAATACAAGTTTTTCGAATACTCTTAAATATACTCCTTCACCGCTTCCCTTGATGTAATTGTGCTCAAAATCAATGAAAGATACCTTATCCTGAATCGCCTGTTTGATCAAAACCCGGATTCGATTGGCATCTTTATGCATATTTCCGTCCTGGAAGGCAGCAAGAAAATCTTCTTTCGAAATCCCCAATACCTCTATAACCTCATCACTGACCCTGGTAATGACACCCTTGGAATCGTGAAAATAAACAAAGCCACGAAGCTCTTTCAGCAATAAATTCTGTTGATCAAAAAGTTCTGATATTTCCTTGGAGCGGGCTTGAAGCAATCGCTCCGATTCAATCCTGTTTTTTAGGAATAAGGTAAATAAAACTACGATCCCCACTATGACAAGCACCAGTCCCAAGAACCATAATATATAGGTGCTATAGACCCCGCTCGTGATCGAGTCTGACTCGAGCATAAATAAGAGCGCAGCATTGGGAACTATAGATCCAAATCTAAAGGGATATTGGACCAAAAGCCCATCCTTCTCTGTACCGCCTGCATTCCAACCTACCTGATACACCCCCAGCACTCCAATATTGATATCAGCGTAGATTGGTTCCAGTGATGTCGAAGATAGTTCAACTAGTTGTGGGTTTGTCCCGGGATCGATGTTTTCCAGTTGACCATTTAGAAAAAGAAGTTTACTGCTGAGTGGATTGAGGTAATAATTTTTTACAAAATCTTTTGTGAAAGCTGCAGGGTTAAGTTTAAAGTAGAGTCTTATTCCATTCGATTTTCCTGTGATTCGAAGTAGGTAATCTGATTGAATTAAGTATTCAAGATCATTGGGGTAAGTGCTTCTTATGAAATCATTTCTGGGTGTCTGTGTTATAAAAATCGCTGAATCCTTAAAATTCACAACAAGAGTATCAATCAAGCCGGGATAATTATTAAAAATCCTTCTAACTGACTTGGTAAAGTCGAAATCGTAACTACCTGAATCAAGATCCAATTCGTCATGTTCTTCCCCAATGGCATTTGCAAAATCTATGAATCGATCTATCTCTCGCTCTAGATCAATTGCGGCTAATTCGGTTTGCTTTCTGAGAAACTCCTTTTTTGAATCTGTTTGGGTTTTATTTAAAGCATAAAAAAAACTGATCCCTAAAAGTAAAATCAAGAGAACAAGACTAAATCCGACCACCACCGGCCAAATAAAATATCTTCGGTATTCTGGATGATTGATCAAGGCCTGGTTGGTTTTATTTCAATTAAAACCCAATCCAAAAGCTTGAAGGGGGTCTTCTTTGCATAATTTGGACTAAAATCCTCTTTGAAATCAAAATAATTTTCACCTTTCATCAACAACTGGTCAGCCATCTTACGCACTTCTTGGTTTTTGCTATTGAAGAGATTGAAATCTGAGATTCTGAAATTATCAGATTGGATGGTTTCCCGGTAGACATGATTTCGAAGCGGAGGAAAACTCAACATCTCGATTGTATTGGTATTGGCCGCTACGATATCTCCATTCCTGTTCACGATGAGTAAATTCTCATCCTGATTCTCGAGGTACCTGGAAATGATCGTATCCACCGTGATATCGATCCCCAGCACAGCAAAAAGCTCATCTCCATGATAAACTGGATGAATTAGGGATAAAATCCATCCTCTACCAATCGGATCCACATACACTTCAGGAATCCAGACCGCTTTCTTCAAAGGATTATTCTTAAGGTCACCTTTGTAAAAAAAATTAAAAGTAGTCAAATCAATGTCTTTTGAAAGCAATTCCTGCACATCATAAGCAGGATAAACACGCGATACCTGATTTGATGAATTGGAATAAACCTGTGCTACAAAGTCATATTTATGAAATAAAATCCTGAAAGATGAATCTAAAGCATTGGTAAGATAGATCTCCTCCAATTTTTCATCATAATCCTCATAAGCTTTTAGGATCACAACCGAACTCAAAGTAGAGTCTGTTCCCGGTCGATTTATCGAAAACCCCTCATGAAATTGGTATTTACTTCGATCTGCAAGACGAAGATTTTCAGTGCGATTAGCCAGCAGTTTTTGATAAAACTGCTCCAATTCTATGATCTCATTTTCAAGCAACGACAATTCTGTTTCCATCTCCAAGACAAGGTTCTTCATATGGAAATAATCTACGTTGCTTTGCTCAATTTCCTGATCAGGTGAGCATGCTGAAAAAATAATAGGGATAAGCAAAAAGGAGAAGGCTCTTAAAGTCATAACGTTTCAAAATGAAGCTCTTGAAAATTAAAACTTTTCTATTTCCGAACGAAATGATTCACCCATTTCCCGAAATCTTATTTTTACCTTTTCAAAAAAATCCCCTTTTAAAAATACTTCAAGCTCACTTTCCTCCAGAACATCCATTTCACTTAGTTTGAATGTCTGTTCCATTGGCCCAAATTCAAACTTGAGGATGTATTTATTATTCCAGGAAAAAATACTTATCCGTATTTCCTCCTGGATTAATTCTTTAACCACTCTCATCCTGGTCTTTTGACTTCTGATGAAAAGGTGATTTTTGCATTCAGTGAAGAAGCAACCGAGCAATATTTTTCAACGGAAAGTGTTACCACTTTTGAAAATTCCTCCACTTTGGCATCAGGAGATACAATGGTGAATTTCAGATGGATATCAGTATAAAAAGCAGGTATTCCTTCATTACGGATTCCTTCGACTTCCACATAAAAATCGGTGATTTCCCGCCGTTTTTTTCGCATCATCTGCACCGCGTCCACTGAGGCACATCCACCAATCGCTGAAAGCAACAGATCCATTGGAGACTGAGCTTTTTTGGCTGGGGCATCATACATATCGATTTGTACGACATTTCCCTGAGGGTTGACTGCCTCATATTCCAAGTCCGCTTTCATTCGGACTGTGACATTTCGCTTTGCCATTGATAAATGGGTTAATTTCTATAATTATCTAATGATTAAGGTTTTATTTCACCTTACATATTTCTTCTGTACTGTCCACCCACCTCATACAAGGCATGTGTGATTTGCCCCAGAGAGCAATATTTTGTTGCTTCCATCAGTTCAGCGAAGATATTTTCATTTTTAACAGCTGTTGATTTCAGTCTTTGGAGCAATGAAGCTACTCGCTCTGGATTAGTTGCATGAAGGTTTTGCAAGGTTTTGATCTGGGCTTCTTTTTCTTCCTTAGTAGCGCGAATCACTTCTCCTGGAGTCACTGTGGGTGATCCTTCAGCAGAAAGGAATGTATTCACGCCAATGATCGGATATTCACCAGTGTGCTTTAGCATTTCATAATGTAAGCTTTCTTCCTGGATTTTGCCTCGTTGATACATGGTCTCCATTGCGCCCAAAACACCGCCTCGCTCTGTGATACGGTCAAATTCCACATACACCGCCTCTTCCACCAAGTCGGTCAATTCTTCAATAATAAAAGAACCCTGGATGGGATTTTCATTTTTAGTCAGACCCAATTCTTTATTGATAATCAACTGAATAGCCATAGCTCTCCGAACTGATGCTTCAGTAGGCGTAGTAATGGCCTCATCATAGGCATTGGTATGAAGCGAATTGCAATTATCATAAATTGCGTATAGCGCCTGAAGCGTAGTCCGGATATCATTGAAATCAATCTCTTGGGCGTGAAGCGATCTTCCTGAAGTTTGGATATGATACTTGAGCATTTGCGATCGCTCATTTGCTCCATATTTCAATTTCATGGCTTTTGCCCAAACCCTCCTCGCCACACGACCGATTACTGCATACTCAGGATCAATTCCGTTGGAAAAGAAAAAGGAGAGATTCGGAGCAAATTGGTTGATATCCATTCCTCGGCTCACATAATATTCCACATAAGTAAACCCATTGGAAAGTGTGAGTGCAAGCTGAGTGATGGGATTGGCACCAGCCTCAGCAATATGATATCCAGAAATGGAGACTGAGTAGAAATTTCGGATTGCATTTTCAATGAAATATTGCTGCACATCACCCATCAGGCGGAGGGAAAACTCAGTGGAAAAGATGCATGTATTCTGAGCCTGATCTTCTTTAAGAATATCCGACTGCACAGTTCCACGTACTTTGGCCACCGTGTCAGATTTGATTTTGGAATACACCTCGGGGCTCAAAACCTGATCTCCGGTCACCCCCAAGAGCATCAAACCTAGGCCATTGTTTCCGGAAGGAATTTCCCCGTGATAGACCGGTCTGGAGATTCCCTTTTTAGCATAAATAGCCTCAATCTTTTGGTTTACCTCCTGCTCCAATCCATTTGCTTTGATGTACACCTCACATTGCTGGTCGATCGCTGCATTCATAAAGAATGCGGTCATTGTAGCCGCAGGTCCGTTGATCGTCATAGAAACTGACGTCATTGGATCCACCAGGTTAAATCCCGAATACAGTTTTTTCGCATCATCAAGGCAACAGACGTTCACACCTGAATTACCGATTTTACCATAAATATCCAGTCTGTAATCCGGATCTTCTCCGTAAAGAGTCACTGAATCAAAAGCCGTGGAGAGTCGCTTGGCATCCATGTCCTTGGAGACATAATGAAAACGTTTATTTGTTCGCTCGGGACTTCCCTCCCCGGCAAACATCCTAGTTGGATCCTCTCCTTCACGTTTGAATGGGAACACACCGGCAGTATATGGGAATTTACCGGGTACATTTTCGCGCAATCCCCATTTCAACAAATCTCCCCATGCTTCATATTTAGGAAGGGATATCTTAGGAATTCGCGTATCAGATAGGGATTTGCTGTATGTCTGAATCTTGATTTCTTTGTCACGTACCTTGAATACGTAGAAGTCATCTTGGTAGCGTTGTACCTCTTGACCCCATTCCTCCAGCCATTTTTTGTTTTTTGGATCAAATTCCAATTCGACTTGGGCATATACCTCCTGAAGTTCTTTGATAAGACGGTCTTTGTCTTCCACTTTGAGGTTTTGGATGGCTTCAATGGATTTGGAAATGCTGTAAAGCTGCTGCGCAATATCCTTTTGAGACTCTACCCAAGTATCATAGTTTCTATTCACTTCGGCGATTTCTGAAAGATACCTTGTACGGGCCGGAGGAATAATGTAGATTTTTTCGGAAGAGCCTGCTGTCAATTCAAATGAGCTTTCCCATCCTTTCTGTTTCTCGTTGATTTTACCGATCAGTGCACGATAAAGCTGGTTCATCCCAGGATCGTTGAATTGGGATGCAATCGTACCGAATACCGGAATGGCCTCATCTTCGACATCCCAGAGATTATGATTTCGTTTGTATTGCTTTTTGACGTCCCGAATGGCATCCAAAGCACCACGTTTGTCAAATTTATTCAGCGCTATGACGTCGGCAAAATCGAGCATGTCTATTTTCTCCAATTGAGACGCCGCCCCATACTCAGGAGTCATCACATACAAGGAAAGATCTGAATGCTCGATAATCTCCGTATCAGATTGGCCTATACCTGAAGTTTCAAGGATCACCAAATCAAATCCGGCGGCTTTCACGGTATCGACTGCATCTTGCACATATTTGGACAAGGCAAGATTTGACTGGCGGGTAGCCAATGAGCGCATATATACACGGGGATGATGGATGGAGTTCATCCTGATCCGATCCCCTAAAAGTGCTCCACCGGTTTTTCGCTTGGAAGGATCTACAGATATGATAGCCAAAGTCTTATCCTCAAAATCCATCACGAACCTTCGGACCAACTCATCCACGAGTGAGGACTTACCTGCTCCTCCCGTACCGGTTATTCCCAATACTGGTATTACAGAATTTTTACTGGCCTTTCTCACTTTCTCCAGAAGAGCTTGAGAATTTTCAGGGAAATTTTCAAAGGCAGAAATCGCCCGTCCTACATGCTCTTGGTGGTCCTTGTCCAGCACAAATCCCTCTGGCAATTCGTCCCCGATCGCAAAATCACATTGCCTTACCAAATCATTGATCATGCCTTGCAATCCCAATGCCCTTCCATCATCCGGTGCATAAATTCGGTTGATCCCGTATTCATGGAGCTCTTTGATCTCTTCAGGTAGGATAGTACCTCCACCACCTCCAAAAATCTTGATGTGACCAGCTCCTTTTTCACGTAGCAAATCATACATGTATTTGAAAAATTCCACATGTCCGCCCTGATATGAAGTAAGAGCTATAGCCTGTACATCTTCTTGAATGGCACAGTCAACAATTTCTTGTACGGATCGGTTATGCCCTAGGTGAATCACTTCACAGCCTGTAGCCTGAATGATTCTTCGCATGATATTTATTGCAGCGTCATGTCCGTCAAAAAGCGAAGCTGCGGTCACAATCCGGATGTGATTTTTGGGCTTATAAATCTCCTGTGTAGTAGTCATTAATTTGGGTTGATCTAAGTTGGTTAAGAAATCGATATTCGAATCAAAAATCCAAGTATCGATTGGCTCTGCGAATATAGGGAATTCCAAAAAGAGGAGCTTCAGGAATGCCCAATAAAACAAAATATTGTTTGGCGAAGCAGGATTAGATTTGTTTAAAAGATGATTTTTATCAGAGAACTGTAAATTGTCTTAAAATATCTTTGCGTCACTAAACTCTTATTATTATGATTGAATACACCTCTCCAGAGCAAGCTGTTTCTTTGGTCAAAAGCTACCAGCGCGTATTTGTCCATGGATCAGCAGCTACTCCCACCCGATTGCTCCATGCATTGGCATCAAGACATGCCGAACTTCAAAATGTAGAAATCGTGTCCATCACCACTTTAGGCGAGATGCCATTGGTCAAAAAAGAATGCAAGGGAAGCTTTTTTATCAATTCACTTTTCGTTTCAGAAAATGTCCGTGAAGCTGTCAATACCGGAATGGGAGGCTATATCCCCATTTTCTTAAGTGAAATAGGATATCTTTTTCGAAGCAAAATCCTTGAGCTTGATGTGGCAATCATTCAAGTTTCGGAACCGGATAGTCATGGCTATTGCTCGCTTGGCGTATCAGTAGACATTGCCATTCCCGCCGTAGAATCAGCCAAGATCATCATTGCTCAAGTCAATAAACAAATGCCGAGAACTCACGGAAACGGACATATTCACTTTTCCAAATTTTCGGCCGCCATATGCGTAGATGAACCCCTTCATGAAGTCAACTACGTAGAAAAAATCACCGACAAGGAAATCCAGATAGGAAATCTAGTAGCCAGTCTGATAGAGGACAGATCTACCTTGCAAATGGGTATTGGAGCCATTCCTGACGCAGTTTTGAACTCTTTGAAACTTCACAAAGACCTTGGAATTCATACTGAAATGTTTTCGGATGGGATTTTGGAATTATTGAGATCCGGAGCAATAACCAACGCTTACAAGAAAAAACATCCCGGAAAAATCGTTTCATCCTTTGCAGTAGGAACACAGGAGTTGTACAGCACTATAGACGACAACCCAGAGTTCTCTTTTCACGAAGCGGCCTATGTAAACGATACCACGGTCATCCGGAAAAACCCGAAAGTCATATCCATTAACTCCTGCCTGGAACTGGATCTAACGGGTCAAGTCTGTGCAGATTCAATAGGCAGCTACCATTATTCAGGTGTGGGTGGTCAAATGGATTTTATGAGAGGAGCATCACTATCGACAGGTGGAAAACCAATAATGGCTTTGACTTCCACAACAAAAAAAGGAGCTTCAAAAATTGTCCCTTTCCTGAAGGAAGGTGCCGGTGTAGTAACTACCAGAGCACATGTGCAATATGTAGTTACCGAACATGGTATCGCAAATCTTTATGGGAAAAATCTACGACAAAGAGCTTATGAATTGCTTCGGATCGCTGATCCATCCCATCGTGAAAGTTTGGAGAAGGCAATCATTGATCGGTTTGGCAGCTTCGTCTACACATTTAGATAAAGGAGATTTTAAACTTTGGATTTTATAATCTTCGGGAACTGTTTAGTTTAGCAATAGATAAATTTCCAAAACTCCATGAATTCTAAAAGCTACGCCTTCTTTGTATCGATTACTGCCGCTCTGGGCGGCTTTTTATTTGGTTTTGATACAGCTGTCATTTCTGGTGCAGAGCGGGAAATACAGGAGGTCTGGCAGCTCAGCGACTGGATGCACGGATTGGCGATCGCATCGGCACTTTATGGTACAGTGATCGGAGCTTTATTTGGAGGGGTCCCCGCAGACCGCTTCGGAAGGAAAAAAAGTCTACTCTGGATAGGTCTGCTTTATTTTGTCTCCGCCTTTGGATCTGCGATGGCGTGGGATGTAAACTCTTTCACACTTTTCAGATTTCTGGGAGGCTTGGGAGTGGGTGCATCCTCGGTAGTAGCTCCGATGTACATTTCAGAAATTGCCCCAGCCAAAAACAGGGGGCTCTTGGTTGCACTTTATCAGTTCAATATAGTCTTTGGGATAGTAATCGCTTATGTATCCAACTATTTGATTGGAACGGCTGAAATCCCACAGGATTGGAGATGGATGCTTGGAGTGGAAGCTATTCCTGCACTGATCTATTCAGTGATGATTTTCAGAATTCCTGAAAGTCCAAGATGGTTGATCGCCAAATTCAACGATCAAATTCAGGCCAGAGCAATTTTGACCCGAACAGATCCAGAAGGAGTGGATGAGGCAATTCGCTTGGCGATCCAAGAAGAAAAGATGATTAAAAAGAAAGGTAGCTTCGGTGCTATTTTTTCAAGTCGATTTTTACCGACCACCATCCTAGCCATCATGATCGCCTTTTTCAATCAGGTATCCGGAATCAATGCAATCATTTATTTTGCACCCCGAGTGTTTGAGATGGCTGGGATTTCCACTGAAAATGCCCTGATTTCTACGATCGGAATTGGAATCGTCAATCTGGCAGGAACATTTCTGGGACTTTATCTGATTGATCGGATCGGGCGCAAAAAGTTGATGTACATCGGTTCTTTCGGCTACATTATATCCCTTTCACTCATGGCTTATAATTTTCTGGGGCCGGGTATTCCCAGTTTTTGGCTCCCGATATTTGTTTTCGGATTTATCGCATCCCACGCGATCGGTCAAGGTTCGGTCATTTGGGTGTTCATCTCAGAGATGTTTCCAAATGATTTACGGGCCTATGGACAGTCCATCGGGTCCTTTACGCACTGGATCCTCGCAGCTCTGATTGCCAATGTCTTCCCATTCTTTGCCAACCAATTTGGTCCTGGTTATATCTTCTCTTTTTTTGCATTGATGATGGTTTGGCAATTATTGTGGGTAAGATTCAAAATGCCAGAAACGAAAGGTCGCTCGCTGGAAGAAATTCATCGAAACATCCATTGATATGAAAAAAAAAGTAACCGTATTTGGGGAAATGCTATGGGATTGCCTTCCAGAAGGAGCTGTTCCTGGGGGCGCTCCCTTAAATGTAGCTTTGAACTTGCATCAGCTCGGGTTAGATTCCCACCTAATATCTGCGGTTGGAAAAGATCGGGACGGTGAGAAACTACTAGCGTTTTTGAAGAATTTTGGTTTGCCTTTGAATCTAATTCAAGTTAATCCTGAGCAGGAAACTTCAAAAGTTTTGGTAGACAATACAGACATAGAAAATATCAAATACACCATTGTTTCCCCTGTTGCATGGGATTTTATCCATTGGAATGAAAAGATGGATGATCAGGTATCAGAAGCGGATGCATTCATCTTCGGTACCTTGGGAGTCCGGAATTCCGTGAGTCTGACCACCCTGCTAAAGCTTCTAAGGCATCCGGTATTGCGAATTTTCGATGCTAACCTCAGACCTCCATTTTATGACTTTGAGGTAATAGAAAACCTTTTGGCCTTTACTGATATTTTGAAAATCAACGAGGATGAATTGGAGGCTTTTGCAGATTACTTTAATGTAGAGCCAACCATCAAGTCAGTATGTGGTTTTTTGGATCAGCATTTTCCGATGGATTTGATTTGCATTACTCAAGGTTCCAAAGGTGCTCTCATTTATAAAAACGGCGAAATTATTTCACATCCAGGTTATAAAGTAAAAGTGCAAGATAGCATCGGAGCAGGTGATGCTTTCTTGAGCGGTTTTGTAAAAAGCTTATTAGAAGAGAAAAGTCTGGAGGAAACCTTGGATTTCGCCTGTAAAACAGGAGCATATGTCGCAACCCAAACCGGTGGGACACCCCGATACGAATTGAAGGATATCGAAGAAATAAAGTAATAAAGGAAAGTAAAAAGCCTTTTTAATAAATGACAGCAGTCCTTTAAACTAGCTAATTTTTAAAATCCTGCCCGAATCTGATCTCCTATTTCCCCAAGCTCCTCCTTACTCAGTTTCAGTTTTGGACGGGTAAAATTAATATCATCCATGGTGCGAAGTGGAACTAAATGTACATGCACATGAGGGACTTCCAGACCAATGACTGCGACTCCTATCCGGGTACATTGGATGGTCTTATCCATAGCTTTAGCGACTTTCTGAGCAAACAAATGAAGTCCAGTCAGAACCTCAGGCTCAAGGTTAAAAATATAATCCACTTCTTGTTTAGGCACGACCAACACATGACCTCTGACTAGCGGACTGATATCTAAAAAAGCGATGTAATTTTCATCCTCAGCGATGATTTCTGCGGGGATTTCCCGGTTGATGATTTTAGTGAATATAGTAGCCATAATAAAGAATAAAAAAATCCCGGAAAACCGGGATTATGATTAGTATGTAATGTCTAGAATTTCAAACTGAAGCACTCCAGCCGGAGCATTGATTTCTGCAATATCTCCTACTTTTTTACCTACCAGCCCCTTTCCAAAAGGAGAGCCCAAGGAAATTTTAGCTGCTTTCAAATCAGCTTCCTCCTCAGATACCAGCGTATATGAAACAGTCATTCCGTTTTTCACATTTTTGATTTTCACCGTACTGAGAATCCCTACTTTCGAAGTATCGATCAGAGATTGATCAAATACTCGCGCATTCCCTACCACAGCTTCCAGCTTTGCTATCTTCAATTCCAAATGCCCTTGAGCATCTTTTGCAGCATCGTATTCTGCATTTTCGCTCAAATCTCCTTTGTCTCTTGCTTCAGCTATCTGCTTGGCAATATCCTGTCTCCCTCTGCTTTTCAGATCTTGAAGTTCCTCTTTCAACTTTCGGAGCCCTTCTTCAGTGTAATATTGTACCTGTCCCATGTAAATTAAACGTTTAGAAAGCCACTAAAAACAAAGTAACGGTCGCATGACGGGACCGTTACCTTGTATCTGACCTTATTTGATATACAAAAATAGAAAATCCCTCTTCAGAAAACAAAGAGTCAAAGAATTTTAAAGCATTCCTCTTGAGGTCCCTGAAGGCAAACTTATTTCATTGAAAGCCCAATCAAAACTTTTTCTTACTCTTAAAAGGCAGGAAGTGTGGAGTAGTTTGGTAAAAAGCTTTCTTGCCTCTAAACAGCATATTCTTAAACTTAGTCACCTGCACCTCCAAAAGCCTTATGGATTTGCTTCACGAGTACTTTATTGATTTTTTCGTAAGATTCAAAAGTCCATCCAGCCACGTGAGGGGTGAAAATCACATTTTCCCGTTGGGCTAGTTTTTCAAATTCAGTTTTTTGGAAATCCGAGAAATTCTTGAATTTCTCGTTTTCCAACACATCTAAAACTGCACCACGTAAAATCCCTCGATCCAGTGCTATATTGAGAGTTTCAAAGCTGATCACCTCTCCCCTCGCCGTATTGATCAGCCAGATCGGTTTGGCAAAACTTTCCAGTTCCTCCACAGATAAAAAGCCTTTGGTCTCAGCTGTCAAAGGCACATGAATACTTAGGATATCTGCTTCTGATTTTAATTTCTGCCAAGAAACCTGTTTGACCAGTTTGCTTCCAAATTCTTTTTTGTACTTGTCATAGGCTATCACTTTTGCTTTAAACCCCTGAAGTCTTTTGGCAAAAGCTTTCCCCATATTCCCATAACCCAAGATTCCAACGGTCTTCCCCGCTATTTCATAACCTCGGTTGCCATCCCTATTCCAAATTCCTTTGCGCACTTCTGCATCTGCCTTTTTAAGAAAATTAAATAATGAAAGTAACATCCCCAAGGCGTGTTCGGCAACGGCATCGCGATTTCCTTTGGCAGCATGAAACAATTGGATGTTTCGCTCTTGGATAAAGTCTAGATCAATCTGATCCAGCCCTGCTCCTGCCCTTCCAATAAATTTTAAATTCAACGCATGTTTCAATAGCTCCCGGTCCATGGGAGTCTTGCTACGGATAATCAAACCTTCGTAGCTACCGACGATTTCGATAATCTCTTGCCTTGTGATTTCTGGTGAATAAGTCACCTGATAGCCCTTTGACTCCAGCATAGGCAAAATACTTTCATGCATTCGGTCTATAATTAAAATCTTCATACCGAAATTCAAATGCTGAGTAAAGACATGGCCACCAGAAAATAAACCGCAAGCCCAAGTAAATCATTGGCAGTGGTAATAAAAGGGCCTGCAGCCAATGCAGGGTTGATTCCCATCTTGTCCAATACAATCGGAGTAATGGTCCCCATAAAAGAAGCCAATAATACCACAGAGAATAAAGCAATCGAAACTACCAATGCAAATTCTGTCTCGCTTCCGTAAAATAAGACTATCACGCCAAAAACAAAGGTGGCCAATATTATACCATTTAAAATAGCCACCAGAAACACCTTCAAGAATCTCTTTGAAAGCGAATCGTCAAAAATAGATCGGCTGGCTAAGGATTGTACCACGATAGAAGAAGATTGAATTCCTACATTTCCGCCAGTAGCGGTGATCAACGGAATGAAGAAAGCTAAGGCAGTCACCTTGTTCAGTCCCTCTTCAAAGAATCCAATGAAACCCGCACCAAGCAGACCTCCCACGATTCCTATCAGAAGCCATGGCAATCTTGCCTTGGATAGCCTGATCACAGAATCGTATTCATCCACCGTATCGGAGATACCAGTCATTGCCTGAATATCTTCTTCAGCTTCTTCCATGATGACATCCAAAATATCATCGACCGTAATCCGTCCTACCAATTTGTTTTTAGCATTGACTACTGGCACCGATTCTAAATCATACTTTCGCATGATCTCTGCAACTTCCTCCTGATCCATAAAAGTAGGCACCGAAATCACCTCATCTTCATAGATATCTTCAATTTTCGTATCCTCCGCCGATAGAACAATCTTCTTCAGAGAGACCCTACCCATGAGTTGCTGGCGATTATTGACCACGTAAATCGAAAAGATTTTCTCTACGTTTTCGGCCTGTCTTCTGATTTCATTGATGGTCTGTACGACGTTCCAGTTTTTATTTGCCCGAATATATTCCTTCGCCATGATACCACCGGCGGTTTCTTCATCATAGCGAAGAAGCTCGAGAACTTGATCGGATTTGACCTTATCCTGAAAGTGGCTGATGATTTCTTCCCGATCACGCTCGGCAAAAAGATTGAGAATATCGGCTCCATCATCCGAATCCATCAGCTCGATGTATCTGGAGATTTCCTCCGACTCCATATCACGAAGCAATCTGCTCAGCGTATCATCTTCGAGCTCAATAAGGATATCAGCTGAATGCTGTTTTTCAAGAATCCGAATAACATAAATTGCCTCTTCAAAAGACAATTCTTCCAATAAGGCTGCAATATCTGCTACATTAACCCCTTCAAAAGATTCGCGGATAAAGTCAATATCCTCAGCCTCAATCGCAAACTGGAGGCTTTCCAGATACTCTTTGGACAGTTCAAATTGCTTAATTGTTTCCACGTGAGGCTTCTATGGTTTGTGTTAAAAATATGAAATCGGCAACATCGAGCTGCTCTGCCCGCTTGTCGAGCATTGGATGAGTATTGAATTCAGCAGGCAAGTTAAACGGCTTGAGACAATTTCGAAGGGTTTTCCTCCGGTTTCCAAACCCAGCTTTCACAACTTGCTTGAATAACTTTTCATTGCAATCCAGATTCCTCACCTCATTTCTGGTTAAGCGGATGACTCCTGAATTGACTTTTGGAGGCGGATCAAAAACAGTCGGAGGCACAGTAAATAAATATTCGATATCGTAATATGCCTGAAGCAAAACTGAAAGAATCCCGTAATCCTTGTTCCCCTTAGGAGAGGCTATCCTTTCGGCCACTTCCTTCTGAAGCATACATACCACCTCCGTGACTTGGTCTTTGACCTCAAGCACTTTAAAAAAAATCTGAGAAGAAATATTATACGGAAAATTGCCTGCGATGGCATATTGCCCTGGGAAGAGATTAGCAAGATCAAGCTTGAGGAAATCTCCCTCCATGATCCTATCTTCGAGTTGAGGGTATTTCTTTTTGAGATAAGCGATCGACTCCCGGTCGATTTCGATGAGATGGAGTTCCTGAGGAAGATCCAACAGGTAATCTGTCAATACCCCCATCCCTGGGCCTATTTCCAATATCTTTTTAGCACCATGATGCCCGGTCACTGCTTTTGCAATTCGCTCCGCTATACTTAAATCAGTCAAAAAATGCTGACCCAAGTGTTTCTTCGCTTTGACCTTTTCCATCATTCCGCTCTAATAAATTTTTATAAATTGCGTCATAAAATTAAGGGAATATTCTTAAAGGTCTAAAGAAGATCTTTGAGCAGTATCAAATCATTCTGGCCATTTCGAGCCCTAACAATATGAATCAAAGAAAGATAAAACCTATCATTGGAATCAGTATCGGTGACTTAAATGGTATCAGTGTAGAAGTAGTAATGAAAAGCCTCAGTGACAATCGTACCTATAAGTCTGTCACACCATTGATCTATGCACATGGTAAAGCACTTTCATTCTACAAAAAGCAACTTGATTTGGACAATTTCAATTTTGCACAAATTCGGAGTATCGAAGAGATTCAGCATAAGCGAGTCAATGTCATCAATGTCACTGAGGAATGTCCTGAAATAGTGCCTGGCGCTGAAACTCAGGAAGCTGGGAAATTTGCTTTGGAAGCATTACAAATGGCCGTAAATGATCTGAAAGAAGGTAAAATCCAAGCCTTGGTCACTGCCCCTGTCAATAAAAACAATATCAATTCTGAATCATTACGATTTGTAGGACACACCGAATTCATCACCCAAGCGGTAGGAGCTACTGAAAGTCTTATGCTCATGGTCAGCGATCAACTAAGGGTAGGTTTGGTCACTGGGCATATTCCTTTGAGAAAAGTATCCGAAACAATCTCCCAGGATTTAATTATAAAAAAAGCCAATTTGCTGCTCCAGTCCTTAAAAAATGACTTTGGAATCGACAAACCGAAGATTGCCTTATTGGGATTGAACCCCCACGCAGGAGAGGATGGACTTCTGGGAAAAGAAGAAGAAGAAGTCATCAAGCCAGCAATCAAGGCACTAAAAGATCAAAACAAAATGGTATTTGGACCTTATCCCGCTGATGGTTTTTTTGGAATGGCCCATCAGACCAAATTCGACGGTATTCTAGCGATGTACCATGACCAGGGCCTGATCCCTTTCAAATCGATTGCTTTTAGCACAGGAGTCAATTTCACAGCAGGCCTTCCTGTCATCAGAACCTCACCAGATCATGGGACTGCCTATAATATCGCAGGAAAAAACCTTGCTGATGAAGGCTCGATGCGCGCAGCGATATTTTTGGCATTGGACATTATCAGACAGCATCATCCGGAAGAGGACCAGGATTAACGAGTGAATTATTTAAATACTTTTGTTAAACCAAAGAATATTTTAAATTCTGTTTTCTCCTATTATAAAAATTTCCTAGCTTTGCGGACTTAAATCGAGAGGAGGTATCGTGAAATTCTTAAGAACATTTGATATTGAGGTCATTAAGTTCCTGGAAGGCAAACACGAAATTGAATTTGAAATTGGAAAAGAATTTTTCCAACATTTCGAAGACAACGAATTGGTAGATGAAGGACACTTGACCGCAAGGGTCATGATGGATAAAGGGGCTAATTTGATAGAGCTCAAGTTTCAGATTAAAGGTGAAATAAAACTTACCTGCGACAGAAGCCTGGAAGAGTTTTATGAGCCTTTGAATATTGAAGAAAAGATCATTGTGAAATATGGTCCTGAGGAGCAAGAAATAAACGAAGATGTCTATATGATCACACGGGACACCCCTAAGATCAACGTAGCCCAGTTTATTTATGAATTTATTCTGCTTGGATTGCCAGCCAAACGGATTCATCCCGATTATCGAACAGAAATGGATGAGGATGATTACGAAGGGGAAGGCATGTATGCCTACATCGACGGGGATTATTTCGAAGATGAGGAAGTAGAAAATGAGGCACCTCCGCAACAAGAAGAAAGTACAGATCCCAGATGGGAATTATTAAAAAAGTTAAAAAACAAGGAATAACATAAACCACGCATAAAATGGCACATCCTAAACGAAAAATTTCGAAAACCAGAAGAGATAAAAGAAGAACGCATTATAAATTAGAGGCTCCAGGTTTGGCTAAATGTCAGACAACTGGCGAAATGCACCTGCCTCACAGAGCGTTTTGGTTAGATGGCAAACTGTACTACAAAGGACAGGTAATCATCGAGAAAGAAATTCTGGCTTAATCTAAAGTCAAAAAAAATATTTGAAATCCATTCGGCTAGTACGGATGGATTTTTTTATTTAACAAGATCACAAAAGACAAAAAACAGGTATATCCAAATAGCTATGTTAAGGAATTGTTTTGGTGGTGACTGACAAATCTAATATTTTTGCCTTCCTTACAGGAAATAAGATATTCCTAAACCCCAACAAATTTTGGATCTATCTCAGCTCCAAAATCGCTTAAACCATTCAAAATGGACAAAATCAGAGCCATGATCACCGGAATACAAGGCTACGTTCCGGATTACGTCTTATCAAATAAAGAATTGGAAAAACTCGTGGACACCAACGACGAGTGGATTCTCTCCAGGACGGGTATCAAAGAAAGAAGAATTTTAAAAGGTGATAATCAAGGTAGCTCCGTCTTAGGAGCGGCTGCCGTGAAGGCTTTATTGGAAAAAACAGGTACCGATCCCTTGGATATAGACCTGATCATCTGTGCGACCGTGACACCGGATATGCCCTTCCCTGCCACGGGTAATATTATCGCAGATAAGGTCGGAGCAAAGAACAGCTTCAGTTTTGATATCGGAGCTGCTTGTTCAGGTTTCCTCTTTGCCTTGAATATGGGCAGTAAATACATCGAGACAGGTACCCACAAAAAAGTAATCGTCGTGGGTGCTGATAAAATGTCATCCATTGTGGATTACACGGATCGCACTACCTGCATACTTTTCGGTGATGGAGCTGGAGCTGTGTTATTGGAGCCTACTACAGAAGAAATCGGAATCATGGATTCTATTTTAAGATCAGACGGATCAGGAGCCCCATACCTTCATATGAAAGCAGGAGGAAGCGCCAAACCAGCTACGCTTGAAACAGTGATGGCAAAGGAGCATTTCGCTTATCAGGAAGGTTCTACAGTTTTCAAATTTGCGGTGACTAATATGGCTGATATCAGTGCGGAAGTCATGGAGCGAAATGGCTTAACTGGTGAGGACGTTGCCTGGCTTGTGCCGCATCAGGCAAATAAAAGAATCATTGATGCAACAGCAAACAGAATGGGAATCGGACAGGATAAAGTCATGATGAATATTGAAAAGTACGGCAACACGACTGCCGCAACTATTCCACTTTGTCTCTGGGATTACGAAAAACAACTTAAGAAAGGCGACAATCTGATATTAGCCGCTTTCGGAGGTGGATTCACCTGGGGTTCGATTTATTTAAAATGGGCTTACGATCCCAAATAATATAACAGATAATAAATATGGCAACTACTGCAGATTTTAAAAATGGATTGTGCCTGGTGATGAACAACGATATCTTTACTATCGTCGAGTTCCAGCATGTAAAACCTGGAAAAGGGGCAGCGTTTGTAAGGACAAAATTGAAAGGTCTGACAAGCGGTAAAACTCTGGAAAAAACCTTCAATGCTGGTGAAAAAGTAGAAACTGCACGGGTGGAGAAACGACCCCATCAGTTTTTATACAAAGATGAATTGGGCTACCATTTTATGGATACCAACACTTTCGAACAGATTTCGATCGAAGAAAAACTAATCGAACGTGCAAATTTACTGAAAGACGGTCAGTTGGTGGACATCTTGATCCATGACGAAACAGATACCCCCCTTTCTGTGGAACTTCCTCCGTTTGTAGAATTAATGATCACTTATACAGAACCAGGTATCAAAGGCGATACTGCTACAAATGCCTTAAAACCAGCTACCGTGGAGACCGGCGCAACTGTGATGGTACCACTTTTTGTGGAACAGGACATCATGATCAAAGTGGACACACGAGATGGTTCATACTCCGAACGGGTAAAATAAGCTTTAAAAGCACTTAATCTTTTTGTAAATTACAGTGCTTCGATGTTTTAAACTCAAATAAATTTTGCCGTAGGCAATCAAAAAATCCAACTTATGAAAGCAAAAGAGATTCAGGAATTAATAGATTATATCTCAAATTCAGGCCTTGCAGAGGTCAAAATTAAAACAGAAGAATTTGAGCTTTCAATAAAAAAATACGCCGATCAATCTGGAACCAGATATGTGGAAGCTGCTCCGGCTCCTCTACCTGCACCGGTACCAACTAATCCGGCCCCAAACCCAACTCCTAGCGCGCCAGCTGCTTCAAATCCAGCTCCAGCCTCTACTCCGTCCAATCTGATTGAAATCAAATCTCCAATGATTGGTACTTTTTATTTGACACCTAATCCTGATTCTCCTGCTTTTGTCACAGAAGGCGATACAATCAAAGCAGGCCAAACTGTCTGTATCATCGAAGCCATGAAACTTTTCAACGAAATCGAATCCGAGGTTTCTGGGAAAATCGTGAAAATCCTAGTTTCAAATTCTACTCCTGTAGAATACGATCAACCATTGTTCCTTGTAGATCCTGCGGGATAAGTACTAAAAACTAATCACTGTGTTTTCAAAAATACTAATAGCTAATAGAGGAGAAATAGCACTCCGAATCATCCGTACCTGTAAAGAAATGGGGATTAAAACTGTGGCTGTTTATTCCACCGCAGACAAGGACAGCTTGCATGTACGCTTTGCAGATGAGGCAGTATGCATCGGGCCTGCTCCCAGCAAAGAATCCTATCTTAACATTCCTCGGATCATCGCCGCAGCAGAAATAACCAATGCCGATGCCATTCATCCTGGATATGGGTTTCTTTCTGAAAATGCCGAATTCTCTAAAATATGTGGAGAATATGGAATCAAATTCATCGGGGCAAGTCCGGACATGATCGATAAAATGGGAGACAAAGCTACGGCTAAAGCAACCATGAAAGCTGCCGGCGTACCAACTATCCCGGGATCAGAGGGGCTCCTAAGTTCCATTGAGGAAGGCATTAAAATCGCCAACGAAATGGGCTACCCCATCATCCTGAAGGCTACTGCCGGAGGTGGTGGTCGCGGTATGCGGATTGTCAAGGAAGAGAAAGAATTTAAAAAAGCCTGGGATGATGCCCGAATGGAATCAGGTGCAGCATTTGGAAACGATGGCTTGTATCTGGAGAAATTTGTAGAAGAACCAAGACATATTGAAATCCAGATCATCGGAGATAGTACAGGCAAAGCATGTCATCTTTCCGAGCGGGATTGTTCAATTCAGCGACGGCATCAAAAATTGGTGGAGGAAACCCCTTCTCCTTTCATCACCGATGAACTTCGAGAAGCAATGGGTAAAGCAGCCATCAAAGGTGCCGAAGCCATAAAATACGAAGGTGCCGGCACCATTGAGTTTCTGGTAGATAAAAACAGGAACTTCTATTTCATGGAGATGAATACTCGGATCCAGGTCGAGCATCCGATCACTGAAGAAGTGACTGATTTCGACTTGATCAAAGAACAAATCAAAGTAGCTGCGGGAGAACCTATCAGTGGCAGAAACTACTTCCCCAAGCTATACGCCATGGAATGTAGAATCAATGCCGAGGATCCTGCTCATGGTTTCAGGCCAAGCCCTGGCAAGATTCTGAATCTCCATATCCCAGGAGGACGTGGAGTCCGAATAGACTCCCATGTCTATGCAGGATATGTCATTCCTCCAAATTATGATTCGATGATCGCTAAACTGATTGTAAGCGGTCAGTCTCGTGAGGAAGTGATTGTACGGATGAAAAGGGCTCTGGAAGAATTCGTGATTGATGGTATCAAAACCACGATACCCTTCCATATCGCTTTATTGAATGATCCAAAATTCAATGCAGGTGAGTTCACCACTAAATTCCTAGATGATTTCGATTTTTCAGTAATCAAAAAATAAGATGAAAGCCGGCAAATTTGTCGGCTTTTTTCATTTCCACTATTCAAAAATTAGCTTCTCAATTAGCATTTTGATTGCCTTTTACCGAATTTATCATTTCAAAATTTGGTGAATTTCAATCCTAATGAAACGATTTACGGCAGGTTTTTACTTTTCCCAATTCATTCTTTTTTTGCTTTTCATCTCTTGTAGGCAAAAAATCGACGAATCCATCACTCTTAACAAAGGAGAACAGGTCAGCTATAACTTTCATATCAGACCCATCCTATCTGACAAATGCTTTGCCTGTCATGGTCCGGATGCCAACAAACGGGAATCAGAACTCCGATTAGACACCGAAGTAGGAGCTTTTGCAGCACTGAAGGAATCCAAGGGGAAATTTGCTTTGGTACCAGGCGATTTACAAAAATCCGAACTTTATCATCGAATCACTTCCCCAGATCCGAGTGAAATGATGCCCCCTCCCGAGTCGAACCTTTCCCTTTCCGAAGGTGAGATTGAACTCCTCCAAATCTGGATCGAACAGGGAGCCAAATATG
>CAZFSC010000007.1:24814-55174 GCA_964521585.1 uncultured Limnohabitans sp. | reverse complement strand
AAATCAAACCACCAAGAAGGTGTCGCCGTCGTACTGTTTTTAAATTCACTACAGCGCAAACAGGTCTTTGGATAATCATCCAACCGCCGTGTAGGAGAATAGGTACATACTTCCTCAATGAAAAAAGGAACAAATTGACGGACGGTATAGATCCGGGTCAAGTTTACATTCGCTACCTCAAAATATCCAAGTACAACCTCATCCGGATTATTGACATTGCGGATGTTTCCTTTGATAGGGGCAGGGGGTGTATCGAAAACCGAACCGGTATTATTGACCAGCTCTTTAATTTTTCTCCAATACTCATAAGACTCCTTAGAAATACTCGTCTGTCTGACATTAAAATAGTGTCTACTCAAAAATGATTGATCTATGGCCCGCTGGGCGATCACCTGTGCAGAAACTCCTCCGGGTTGATTCAGCACATCTCCGTTCAACAATGGAATTCGCTCGGGATCCGGAAAACCAAATACATAGCAATCTCCAGGACCTTTATTGAAAGGATTTGGGAAAAAAGTCAAATTCCAATAATACGCTTCACCCACATCCCATCTCAGATAATAGCCACCTGTTTGCTCTGGCAAGGTTACCTCTGTCTGGATCGAAATAAAAGCTGTTTCAGGCTGATTTTTGAAAATTCCCCTATCAAAACTATAGCTTAGCTGGTCCGATCCAATGACAGGATTGAATGTCTCCGGTTCCGACCGATAAGTTCTGCCGTTAAACGAGATCTCTACCTGGTATTTTACACCTGGCTTCAGACCTAAAGAAGTTCCGTATTCATATTGCCCGGGTTTGGTTTCATTGAATCTGACCCGTTGGCCATCACTGCTGGACACGATCACTGTCGCCCCTGACAAAGGTCTCGGAAGATCATTTAGCACAAAGTAACCTCCCGAACTCAGCGGTTCTCGATTAGCTGAGGTCGTTTCAGACAGGTAAACAAACTGCGTCTCATTGAGATTATTGATCTGCCCGGAAACAATCAGTTTTTCAAAACCCCGATTTAATGGGAATTCGATTTTATCAATACAGGAGTTGAAAACAAGTAGGACCAAAATCAAAAACAGACCTGTCTCCCATTTTTTCATCGGATTACAAAAAGCCTCCAGGCTGTATTTACTTCTTTGCTTGCTGACTTTAGAAAATTGGTTATTCATCGTTTGCTCCTCCAAATGAAATACTGTATGTGATCGATGGAAAAATCGCTCCTAAAATTGCCAGACGATAAGGCCGTAATTGTTTGGAATCACCATCTTTCTGCCAAAAAACCGAATAGGCATTTCTTCTTCCCAAGAGATTATAGATACTGAAATTCAAACTATCCCCTTTTTTGGAGAACACCTTTTCTACCGTATATGACACATCTACCCTGAAATAATCAGGAATCCGATAAGCATTTCGGCCTGAATATTCCGGCACAACCAAGCCTCCTAAGATGTAGCTACTGTTTACCGCGTTGATTGGCCTACCGGAAGCATAGTTGACACTGAAATTAAACAAGCCGCGGGGATACATTTTTTTACTTAAGATGAAATTGACCTCATGAGGCTTGTCATAATTAGAAGGAAACCAAGCACCCTCGTTGATTTGCTCTTCCGGATACTCACTTAATGTCCTGAAAAAAGATCTGGAATAAGTATATCCAATCCAACCTGTAAGTACGCCCAGATTTTTCTTGACCAAAACCTCTACACCATAGGCCTCCCCCTCTCCAAAAACCAATTCCGTCTCGATATGAGGATTCAAGAAAATCTGTGCAAAATCCCGATACTCGACCTGATTATCGGTCATCCGATAAAATCCATCAATGGAAAACTCCCAGGTATTATTTTTTGAATTTCTAAAATACCCTAATGAAAAACTATCAGAGCGCTGCGGCCTGATATAGGTTGTACTCAGCTGCCAGAGGTCAATCGGAGTCGGACCGAAAGTATTGGATACTGACTGAATATATTGAAAAAGCCTGGAGTAGCTCAGCTTGATGGATGATTGCGCATTGATGTTTTGCCGGAGTGAAAATCGGGGTTCGAAGCCGGAATAATCGGCAATACTTCCTGAACCAACTGGAACAAAACCAGTCTGAGTACTGACGCTGATAGGTGCATTCGCCTGATATTGATAGACCGTATCCGGACCCAATTGCCTATATGTGGAATACCGGAAACCGGCTACGATTCCCGTTTTTTCCGAGATTTCCCATTCCAAGGATGTAAAGGCAGAAGCTTCCAGTCCTCTTTCTTTACCGATTTCCTCTCGCTGTACAGAAGATTGCGGTCCATAGGGTCTGCGAACTTCATCTTTGCCTTGGTAATAAATCGCTTCCAACCCACCAGTCAGTGCCAATTCTTCGTTAGCCCAGATAGCGCTGAATTTTCCCTGCTGATAACGCATTCCATTGGATACTTCAGCAGCACTAAGGCCTTCCGGATCAAAAAAGGCATTGTCGAAATTTCCGTCCGCAATAAGTGCGGAGACAGAGAGATTTTCACTTACGATTCCTTTGTAATTGATCGAACTCACCCGATTAGCCCAGTCATAGCCAAACTCATCCGAAAATTTGAAGTAATCACTGGTCAATAAAGTGTTTGCTTGAATATTATGTCCGGGGGCTATCTCCCAAGAGAGTCCTAAGTATGCATCGTGAAAATTCAGTTTGCTATTCTGAATGTCAAAATCACGAGCCTGCTTGAGCAGCCAGTTGGTATTGGAGATTCTACCTCCCAGAATCATGCTGAGCTTATCTTTTCGGATAGGTCCTTCAAGTAGGATTCGACCATTGGATGTACCCAAACCCACCTTGCCTCCCCATTCCTTTTTGCTTCCTTCTTTCATTTTGATGTCGAGCGCAGAACCGGCACGGCCACCAAAACTTGCTGGGAGATTTCCTTTATAAAGGGTAAAAGTTTCCGTCACATCTGTATTGAATGCGGAGAGAAAGCCCAAGGCATGATTCGAACTTAAAACCAGCGCCTCATTCATCAAAAGGAGATTTTGATCTGTTTTGGCACCACGCACATTGATTCCGGAGGTTCCTTCTCCTACCGAACTTACTCCCGGCAGTAACTGAAGGCCTTTAAAAATATCTGCCTCCCCTAGGAAAGCAGGAATAGCCTGAAGCTCGCGGGAAGTTAGTTTTGTGACTCCGGTGATAGGGTTTCGCACATTTCGGTCGGGTTGCTCGGAAATCACCACCACCCCATCCAACTCATAATTTTTATCTTCCATGGAAAGATTCAGCACTGCATTCTCATAGATCGTTACCTGTGTAAAAACAGGGATTTTAGAGATATGTCGAAAAGAAACCCGATGGGTTCCCGGACTGAGATTGACAATGTAAGTCCCGAATCGATCAGAACTGATCCCTGTGAACATGCCATCTAGGTGAATCCCAACTCCTTCAACTGGATTCTTTGTGGCAACTTCGATTATTCTGCCTGTCAATATATAAGTAGCTGGATTTGTCCCTGTGTTTTTGCCAAAAGTAAAACTCAGCGAATCAGTTTGTCCCAGACAAACCTCATTTAAGAGAATTGTAAAAAATAGGATCAAACCAAGCTTATTCATTATCTAAAAATAGGTGAAAAATTCTTCAAACTTCAAAGATAGGGATAAACGGAAATTTTCCCGACAGAAAACGGTTGAATTTTTTGATTAGTCAGGAAAAACGGATTCCCTCCGGTGATTGGCAGGTTCTACGATTCTTTAATCAAAGTGATTTGGCAATTACTTTTTAGCTTTCAAAAAAGGAGACCCTCGACATTTTCAATTCTACATTCCCCGAATTAATTCTCGGATGATTCTGGTCATGATAGGTTCAGCTACTTGAGCAGCATCCAACACATCCTGAAGGGTGATTCGCTTGATTTTACCTTCCACCCCCAGATCTGTAATGGCAGAGATCCCGAAAACTTCCATACCCATCTGTCTGGCCACAATCACTTCAGGCACTGTACTCATACCTACTGCATCCGCACCAATGGAACGAAGGTATTTGTATTCGGCGGGCGTCTCCAGATTAGGACCGGCCACTCCAGCATAGACTCCACGATGCAGATGAATCTGATTTCTTTTGGCAAAACCCAAAGCCCTGCTGTTCAGCTCAAAAGAATAGGCATCACTCATATCTGGAAACCTGGGACCAAAGGAAGGTTCATGTAAACCTCGAAGAGGATTTTCTGGAAAAAGATCAATATGATCTGTAATCATCATGACTTCACCGACATTCTGGTCCGGATTCAGGCCTCCACAGGCATTGGAGACCATCAGTGTCTTCACCCCCAGTTGCTTCATCACCCGCACAGGAAAAGTCACCTGCTTCATATTATAGCCTTCATAATAATGAAATCTCCCCAGCATCGCGATTACTGATTTCCCTTCCAGCTGACCGAAAATCAATTTGCCCGAATGACTCTCTACGGTGGAGAGTGGAAAATGAGGGATAAGCGCATAGCTGATCTCTGTGTCAACTGAAATCTGATGGCCCAAACTCCCAAGGCCGGTACCTAGGATAATACCGATCTCAGGGGAGATTTGAATATGATTTTCGATGAAAGCTGTGGCTTCGGAGATTTGATCCAGATAAGTCATGGTATTTCTTTTGATTCTTTAAAGATATCAATTCTGCAAAATCTTCGAACTTTTACCCCTATTGGAGTGTATTGCTTGCAAGAAAAAATTGAAATGATCAAAATCATAGTCGGCACCAATCGTAAAAATTCCGTATCGAAGCAGATTGCATTATTAGTGCAAAGTATTTTAGCAGATAGGGGATCAGAATCAGAAATATTAGAGCTGGAAAATCTTCCGGCAGATTTTGTCGAAACTGCCCTGTATGAGAATTCAGGGAAAAATCCGAGTTATAATATCCTTCATGACAAACTGGTAGAAGGCAAAAAATTCATATTCGTTGTACCGGAATATAATGGTTCTTTTCCAGGTGTCCTGAAAAGCTTCATCGATGGGATGACCTATCCAAACACTTTTAGAAACAAAAAAGCCGCGATGATAGGAATCTCCTCTGGAATAGGCGGAGGTGGCATCGCTTTGAGCCACCTTACCGACATCTTCCATTATTTGGGTATGCATGTGCTTGCTCTCAAGCCGAGGCTTGCCAAAATAGAGCAAAACATGTCAGATAACCTGCTCACCAACAAGTTTTATTTGGAATTACTGCATACCCAGGCAGACATGCTGCTTGAGTTTTAGGACTTAGTCCACGTTGTCATGCAGAAATCTGTTATTACCCAATATCTCATTTTCATCACTGAGATTATACTTGCTATGGTTGCGTTCTGAACTGTGCTGTGGCTCGCTGAGTATGACATTCTTACGCTGATAGGCAGGCACTTCCAGTTTCTCCTTCAGCTCTTCCGGAGTTGGGTTCAGTGATCTGTTTCCTTTCAGTTTTTCAAATCGCTCATGGGCACGCTGGATAGCCTTCAGTTTCATCTGCTCATAATAATCATTGGCAAAAGCCGGAGCTGGTGCTTCTTCCTTTTTAGCTGGAATCTCCTCTTTCTCTTCATCTGAGTCTGATACCAGATTGTGGACGATTTTTTCCGGAGCTTCAGGCTGCTTCTCTTCTTCCTTTTTCACTTCGAAAGTAGGAGTCTTTGCTTTTGGAGTCTCAGGCTCGATGATTGGCTTTGGAGCAAAAGCTTTTGGAAAAGAAAACGTAAAGCTTGACCCTTCCTCAACTGCATCTTCCTTCACTTTCTCAGACTTACCGGAATTGAGGTTGATCAGTGTTTTTTCTTCAACTGGCTCTTCGATTAAAATAGGCTTTGGCGCAGCTGCAGGGAATGCCGTATTGAGCGTTCTGGTTGCTACTTTGGTGGCAGGACGATCACCGCTTCCAGCCAATCGATCCATTTCAAAACCTGTAGCTATCACCGTAACACGGATTGCCTTGCCAAGCTCCTGATCAATTCCCTGACCGAAGATGACCTCTGCATTGTCCCCAGCTTTCTCCTGGATGTATTCTGTGATTTCGCTCAGTTCGTCCATGGAGAGTTCTTCGTCCTCGCCGGACATGATAGAAAGAAGGATTTTCTCCGCTCCTTTGATATCCACATTGTTGAGCAAAGGCGAAGAAATCGCAGCACCCGCTGCACGGATCGCACGGCCCTCACCCTCCTCTGTAGAAGATCCCATTACTGCTGCTCCAGCATCTTTCATTACAGTCTTCACATCTTCAAAATCGACGTTGACATCCTGGTGCACCGTGATGATTTCCGCAATGGATCTGGCAGCTGTGGAAAGGATATCATCTGCTTTGCTGAAAGCAGTTCGAATAGCCAGATTGCCATAGATCTCTCTGAGCTTGTCATTCAGGATGACCAGTACAGTATCGCAATTTTCGCGAAGTGCTTCGATCCCCTGTTGTGCAACATTCATTTTTTTCTTGCCCTCAAACATAAAAGGAGCCGTTACAATCCCAACTGTAAGGATATTGAGCTCTTTAGCGATTCGGGCTACTACCGGCGCTGCACCGGTACCTGTACCACCACCCATACCGGCGGTGATGAATACCATTTTGGTATTGTCTGCCAATAATTCCCGGATTTCATCCTCGGATTCAAGGGCTGCATTTCTTCCCTGCTCAGGATTGGCGCCGGCACCCAGACCTTCGGTCAAGTTGGCTCCTAATTGTAACCTAAGCGGCACTGGGCTTGATTTAAGCGCTTGTGCATCGGTGTTGACTACCACAAACTCGACATCTTTAATTCCAAGGCTGAACATATGGTTGACGGCATTCGAGCCGCCTCCACCTACGCCTATCACTTTGATAATGGACTTTGAGTTTTTTGGAAGATCAAATCTGTAATCTTTCATGTTATCTGACATATTTATGGTTTTGGTGAAATGAATTCAAGGTTTTTTTTGATGGGTTTAAGAAATAAAGGGAAATCAACCGCAAGGCTATTGACCTCCCCAGTCATAAGCCCTAGTATTGTTCGTCTCCGATATCATCACTGATGATACCTTTCAGTTTTTCTTTGATGCTGGTGAAAATGTCCTTCGAGATCAATTCCCGAGGTTCCTTTCTTTTGGAAGATGATTGACCATTTGCGATTCGTATTTTATACATTTCGTCCCGATCATCCAGGTCTTTGAATCCTGCCAGTACTAACCCTACTGAGGTGGCGTACATTGGACTTTTAACCTCTTCGATGACTGACTTACCCAGATGCTCGTTGGGGTAGCCGATACGGGTATCCAGTCCGGTCATGTATTCAAATAGTTGACTGATAAACTGCAACTGAGAACCCCCACCAGTCAGGACGATCCCGCCGGCAAGTTTTTTATAGTGTCCGCTTTGCATGATTTCATTTTGTACGATTTCGATGATTTCTTCCATCCTTGCCTGGATAATAGAAGCCAGATTTCGGATCGAAATCTCCTTTGGTGCACGATTGCGGAGTCCCGGAATGGAAACGATCTCATTGGGATTTGCTTCTTCTGCGATCGCCTTTCCGAATTTGGTTTTCAGAAGTTCTGCCTGATTTTGCATGACCATGCATCCCTCCTTAATATCTTTGGTGATGATGTTTCCTCCCAAAGGAATCACCGCAGTATGACGAATGATATTTTCGTAGAATATGGCGATATCAGTGGTTCCACCACCGATGTCAACCAGACATACCCCAGCCTCTTTCTCTTCATCGCTCAACACAGATAGGGAACTTGCCAGCGGCTCGAGAATCAGTTGCTTGGAAACCAATTCTGCTCGGCGCACACAGCGGTTGATATTGTTGATGGCAGTAGTCTGTGCGGTGATGATATGGAAATCCGCTTCCAGACGGGTACCAGACATACCTACAGGATCCTTGATCCCCCCTTCGTAATCTACCGTGTAGTCCTGAGGCATCACATGGATAATCGTATTGCCCGGAGGAACAAGGATATTTTCCATTTCTCCTGACAATCGACGCACATCCTCAATGGTGATCTCATCATCGGTCGGCTGCCTCATGATGCTTCCGCTCTGGATCTTGCTTTGAATATGTTGACCTGCAATACCGACGATCACATCTACGATATTTACATCCGCCATCTCGGAAGCCTCTTCCACAGCTTTTTCAATGGCATGGACAGTCTTGTCAATATTGGTCACGACGCCACGATCCACGCCATCCGAGACAGCTTTGCCCATGCCAAGCACTTCGAGCTTGCCATATTCATTTTTTCGACCTACGATCACACAGATTTTTGTGGTACCGATGTCTAGTCCTACTATTAATTCTCTGTTTTCCATATCCAAGCTTTTATTCACAGACGATTTGATCTTTAAATTTTACACTTACCCGATTGTAGGTATTCCAGCCTTTTTTGGGTAAAATTTCTTTATAGAAGACCGAGATCCGGTCAAATTTATCGTTGATATCCAGTCCGTCTCCGAACTCAATTATTTGCTTTCCTACCTGCTGATACAGCCGAATGTCATCTCTCGAATTCAGCTCTATCTCGGTGATCTGTGCATTCCAAAATTCATCCTCGGTGATAAAATTAATCAGAGCCAAAAGCTCCGGCATCTCCGTTGTCACCTCTCCCTTATCCATCAATTCCTCCGCATAGCTACCTTCGACGATCAAAACCCTGCTGGTATAATAAGGGGAAGTCGGGATGACCTTGCCCTCCGTAGTGATATACCCGTCTGCCCCAAATGGCTGGGCTATTCTTGCGATTGGCTGATGCTGCTTAATTTGAATGTTCAATATTCCTTTTTGACCTAGCATGGCCTGCACTGACTTGACAAATGGATGGCCGCTAAGACGTTTTTCAATTGCTTTCAATGGTACTTCTTCCAATCTCAATCCTGGTTTAAGATCAGGAAAAGCATTAGCCAGAAGTTTTGAAATCTCCTTTTCTTCCACAAAATAAACTCCGCTCACTCCTTCAATGACAATCTCAGTTCCCTGAAAAGTCTTAAACATGGTTTGTTTTTCGACAAAACCGATGAATCCCAACAGCACCAAACTGAGGACTACAAATGCGATTATTTTCTTCAGGTTTGCCTTTTTCATGGTGTCAATCCTTTAGCTTGTGCATTCATCATCTCAGCGATCGCCGGTACTAATCGATCAATATCTCCTGCCCCTAATGTCACCACTACTTCCGGTTTGACATCTTTTAAGACAGCAATCAAATCGGTCTTGGCTACCAGCATTTTTTTATCAGTGTTGATATCTTCCAGAAGCATGGCTGACTCCACACCAGGAATTGGATTTTCTCGGGCAGGATAAATCTCCAAAAGAATCACCTCATCGGCTAGGGAAAGACTCTCAGAGAATCCGGCTGCAAAATCCCTGGTCCTACTGAAAAGGTGTGGCTGGAAAACCACTGTTATTTTTTTCATCGGAAACATCGCCCTTACCGATGAGAGACAGGCACGGATCTCTTCAGGATGATGGGCATAATCATCGATATAGACTGCATGTGGAGTATTCAGATGAATTTCAAATCGTCGTTTTACGCCTTTGAAAGAACTCAGACCTTCCCGAATCTGCTTTTCAGACAACTGATGATCCAAACCGATGGCAATAGCCACCAATGCATTTTCAACATTATGAAAACCGGGAATAAATAGTTCCAATCCTTTGATGCTCTGTTTGCTATCTGAATAATCAAAAACAAAAGAACCTGGTTTGGCCTGTACATTATCAGCCCTTATTCCTGAAGATCGTAGTCCGTATTCTTGGGTTCTGATCTTTGGCAGTTTGGCAGCTTCCAATCTTATAGCAGCATTCTGTTGAATGTAGAGCTTCCCCTTTTTATCCACGAGGTGAATAAATTCCCTGAAACCGTCCAGGATGGTAGACTCATCTCCATAAATATCCAAATGATCCGGATCCGAACTGGTCACTACTGCTTCATTGGGATGAAGTCTTAAAAAGGAGCGGTCAAACTCATCGGCTTCCACAATCACCAAGGTGTTTTCTTTTGAATTTTTATCCCCAAGGATCAGATTGCTCTGGTAGTTTTGGGTGATTCCTCCAAGAAATGCCGCCACAGGTTTGCCTGCAGCTTTCAATAGATGAGCGATCAGGGATGACGTCGTAGTCTTCCCGTGCGTGCCTGCCACGGCGATGGTATAGAATTCTCCGGTTACCATGCCTAGTACTTCAGATCGCTTTTTGAGCTGGTAATTCTGATCTCTGAAAAAATTCAATTGTTCACTATTCGTAGGCATGGCCGGAGTCCAGATGATCAATGCATTGGCTGGCTGGTCCAGAATTTCCTGAGGAATCGTGTCAACTGAATCCTCAAAAGTCAATTTCATCCCTTCGGCAGCCAACTGATCCGTCAGCGGGGATGGGGTACGATCAAAACCAGACACGGCAAATCCCTCGTGTCGGAACCATCGGGCAAGTGCACTCATGCCAATGCCGCCGATCCCGAGAAAATGAACGCTATGTATGGTCTCGAAACTCATGCAATCAGTTTTTCTAATTCTTCTACTATGGCTAAGCTCGCATTGGGCTTAGCTAATTTTTTAATATTTGATCCCAGTTTCTCCACAGTATTCGGATCTGCAAAGAGCTGATCTACCTTTTTTTTCAGTTGGCCTACTGCATCGGCATCTCTTAGCAACCATGCCGCTTCGTGCACGACATAGGCCATGGCATTTTTGGTCTGATGATCTTCTGCCACATTGGGAGAAGGAACAAAAATCACTGGCTTACCCACAAGAGAAAGTTCAGAAACCGAAAGCGCTCCCGCGCGGGAAATGATGACATCAGCTGCTGCATAGGCCAAATCCATTTCCCGGATGAATTCCCTGAGGTGGATATTTTCCAAACCGGACTTTTCTGTCCTTTCCAGCATTTCTTTAAAGTAGAATTTGCCACACTGCCATAGAACCTGGTAACCCGCACGATCCAGTTGCTTCATGTCTTTAAGCATGGCTTGGTTTAAAGTTCTCGCTCCGAGAGAGCCTCCTAAAACCAGGATATTCTTTTTGTCCGGATTTAATTTGAAATGAGAAATGGCTCTTTCGCGCTTACCCTCCAGATTCAAAATATCCTTACGGACCGGATTTCCGGTATAAGCAATTTTATGAGTCGGAAAAAAGCGATCCATGTCAGGATAGGCCACGCAGATTCTGTTTGCTTTCTTGGCCAGGATTTTATTGGTCAGACCTGCATAAGAATTCTGCTCCTGCACCAAAGTTGGAATACCTTTTCTCTGTGCAGCATACAAAACAGGACCAGATGCGTATCCTCCTACACCCACTACCAACTGAGGCTTGAAATCACTCACAATTTTGGATGCCTGCCGGAGACTTTTCAAGAGCTTCATCGGAAATTTCAGATTCTCTAAAGTCAGACTTCGCTGCAATCCAGCTACAGGCAATCCTTTGATAGCATAACCTGCCTCAGGCACCTTCTGCATTTCCATTTTCCCCAGAGCTCCCACAAACAAAACTTCACTGTCCGGGTGTTTTTCAACCCAGGCATTGGCAATCGCAATGGCCGGATAGATATGTCCTCCGGTACCTCCACCGCTGATCAATATGCGAAATGTGCTTTGCGTCGCCATCATCATGCTGTTTTTAGTCTCGGTTTATTTCCAAAAGCAGTACTAACCTGTGTTTCTTCTGAGTGATCACCTCTACTCACTGAGAGAATGATGCCCAGTGAGATGCCTGTAAATACCAGAGAGGTTCCCCCCATGCTAATCAAGGGTAAAGGCAATCCTGTAATGGGTCCCAAACCAACTGCTACAGCCATATTCACCAAAGCCTGAATAACTAGGGCAAAGCTGAGTCCTGCTGACAGCAATCCACCAAATGCTTTATTTGAGTTTGCTACAATTCGCATCCCGCGGTAAAGAAGTGCGAGATAGAGAAACAGTACACCGAAACCTCCAATGAGGCCATACTCCTCGATGATAATGGCGTAGATAAAATCCGAGTAGGGATGCGGCAATGAATTCCGCTGCTCGCTATTTCCCGGGCCCTTGCCTGAGATTCCTCCGGTGGCAATCGCTATGTAAGACTGCTCGGCCTGAAATGGGACTTCTTCTTCATTGACAAAAGCCTCAATCCTTGAAATCAAGGTGCTTCCACGCTGACCAGTAAAACCGGCGATTGTCAACCCAAGAATCCCTACAAGTAAGACCATGGCCAGATACTTGACGGGCACTCTGCCGATGAACATGATAATCAGACAAGTCAAAAGCAACAAAATGGCAGTTGAGAAATTGGCCATCGCAATCAGGCCACAGATAATTCCAATTGCCAGAATAATAGGCACAAAAGTATTTTTGAAATCCTTGATATTATTCTGTCTTCTGGCAAGCATGCCTGCAATCGCAGCAATCAAGGCCAATTTTGCCAAGTCGGAAGGCTGGAATGCCTGATTGATCACCGGTATAGTCAACCAGCGTCGGGCTTCGTTGACATCGGATCCAAAAAGGTAAGTGATCAAAAGAAGCGGTATCGAGACAATCACGCCCAAGCGTGCATAAACCGCATATTTGCGATATGGAACCCGATGAGCCAACCACATCACTCCCAGAGATACAAAAACGAGCATGGAATGTCTGAACAGATACAGTTCGGTATTACCCCCGGCATACTTGTAGGCAAGAGATCCTGTGGCAGAATAGACCACCAAAATACTGAAGAAGGACAGCAGGATCACGATCCCCCAAATGATGGGATCCCCCTTGAAATGCGCATCGATCCATGATTTGAATTGATTCATGAGATGGCTTGGTTAAGGTTTAAAACTGCTTCCCGGAACTGATTTCCACGATCTTCATAATTCCTAAACAGGTCGAAGCTGGCACAGGCTGGTGACAACAATACCACATCCCCTGGCTGGCCGAGATCCTGACCCCAGCGCACTGCTTCTTTGATATCCTGAGTTTCGCGGATTTCAGAAATAGAGGATTCAAAGGCTGTTTTCAATTTTTTATTATCCTTGCCAAGGCAAATCAAGGCCTTGACAGATTTGATCAGGTTATCCAACTGAGCATATTCGTTTCCCTTGTCCACGCCACCAGCTATCCAGATTATTGGATTTTGATAGCTAGCCAAAGCAAATGCTGTGGATTCTACATTTGTTCCCTTGCTGTCATTGACAAATAATACCCCATGGATCTCAGACACTTTCTCCATCCGGTGAGGTGCGTTGACAAAAGTTTTCAAAGCAGCCAATATTTCTGATTCATCCAGGCCAGCAAGCAACGCCGCCATTGTGGCACAAAGGGTATTCATAAGGTTATGCTTACCCGGAATCGGAATCGCACTGAGTGGTATTATCGCTTTTTGAGAATCCATTTGGAGAATCAATTCTTCTCCCTGTAGATAAGCCCCTTTTGTCTGATTAGTGGATAAAGAAAACCAGTGTTTCTTTGCACGAATCCTGGTCCGCTGGAGACCTGACAGCGTCAGTAAATCGTCTGCATTGAAAATAACATGATCCTGAGTGGACATATTTTTGAATAGCCCAAACTTGGAATCCACGTAATTTTCGATCTGATAATCATAGCGATCCAAGTGATCTGGAGTGATATTCGTCAAAATGGCAACGTTTGGCTTGAAGCACACAAAACCATCAATCTGAAAGCTACTGCACTCAATAACCCACCAATCGTGATCTCCCTCTACCAGTTGTGAAGCCCAGCTTTTTCCGACATTCCCAGCCAGTCCTACGTCCAATCCTGACTCCTTCAGCAAATGATAGGTCAGCAATGTTGTGGTGGTCTTGCCATTGGTGCCGGTGATGGCAATGACTTTTCCAGCACTCATTCTATGGGCAAACTCCAGCTCATCGATCACCGCGATACCTTCTTCGAAGGCCTTGGATATGATAGGGATTTTCGGGGAGATTCCCGGACTCTTGATGATCAGGTGAGCATCAAGGATGGTTTTTTCAGTATGTCCACCTTCTTCGAAAGCAATTCCAGCGGCAGTCAAACTGCTTTTGTTTTGATCTGAAATCTTCCCAAACTCAGACACAAAAACAGCATAGCCCTTCACCTTGGCAAGCATTGCTGCTCCCATTCCACTTTCTCCGGCTCCAAGGATGGCTATCAGTTTCATTTCTCTTTAATTATTTTTTGGGTCATTCCGGCAGCAGTCAGGAGGTTTCCTGAGTAGCTGATATTCAATCCATTTTCCACTATTTTCAACAAGCCGGAATTCATATTTTTATCTCAGTTTCATAGTAGCCAAAGTGATGACTGCGAGTAGAATCCCCATAATCCAGAATCGTGTGACGATTTTTGCTTCATGGATATTCTTTTTCTGATAATGGTGATGAATCGGTGACATGAGAAATATCCTTCTTCCTTCACCATATTTCCTTTTCGTGTATTTGAAGTAGCTCACCTGCATCATCACACTAGTAGTCTCGATCAGGAAAATACCGCACATCAGCGGCAGCAGAAGTTCTTTGCGTAGCGTCAAAGCCAATACAGCTATCACTCCACCCAGCATCAAACTTCCGGTATCTCCCATGAATACCTGGGCCGGATAGGCATTGTACCAAAGGAAGCCCACACAAGCTCCAATGAATGCGGATGCAAAAATCACCAACTCCCCTGAATTAGGGATGTACATGACATTGAGGTATTGAGAAAAGATCGCATTCCCTGAGATGTAAGCGAAAATCGCAATGGTCAAACCGATGATCGCTGAAGTGCCCGCCGCCAAGCCATCGATCCCGTCTGTGATATTGGCTCCGTTTGAAACTGCAGTGATTATAAAGGTTACCACAAATACATAAAGTATTGGGGTCATCGATTCACCAAGAAATCCCAATAAAGTCTCGTAATTCAGTTCATTATTCTTGGTGAAAGGAATGGTGGTTTTGGCCACTTTAATATCTTGGAAAGCTGGGGTCTCCACCACTCCCTCGTCAATAGATACCGGATTGGTAAATTCCCGGATAACAACATCCTCATGGAAATACAGGGTAGTGCCAACGATGATACCGATGCCGATCTGGCCCACGATTTTAAATCTACCCTTCAGTCCTTCTTTGTCCTTTTTAAAAACTTTGATGTAGTCATCCACGAATCCTATTATACCCAACCAAACGGTAGTGATCAGCAGTAGAATGATGTAGATATTATTGAGATTGGCAAAAAGCAAGGTAGGGATTAAGATCGCTGCGAGGATCATAATTCCTCCCATCGTAGGGGTTCCCTTCTTCTGTGCCTGCCCTGCCAGACCCAAATCTCTGACGGTCTCTCCAATCTGCTTATTCCGAATCCAGTTGATGATCCGATGTCCAAATGTAATGGTGATCAGCAAAGAAAATACCGCGGCCATGCCAGCCCGGAATGAAATGTATCGAAATACACCTGTTCCGGGTATGTCAAGGACTTGATCAAAATATTCAAAAATCGGATAGAGCATTTCAGTCTTTGGTCAGTTGTTTTAAAATTGCCGTCACCACTTCTGCATCATCAAAATGATGCTTCACCCCTTTTATCTCTTGGTAATCCTCATGTCCCTTGCCGGCAATCAGGATTATATCTCCTTTTTTTGAAAGCATGCAAGCTGTCCGGATGGCTTCCCGGCGATCCTCAATGGTAAGCGTTTTCCTCATTTCCGAAGGTCCTATACCGGCTTGCATATCTTTCAAAATCTCGTTAGGATCTTCAAATCGGGGATTATCAGAGGTCAGAATCACTTTATCACTTTCCTGTACCGCTATTTTTGCCATGACGGGGCGCTTAGTTTTATCGCGATTTCCTCCACAGCCTACCACAGTGATCAGCTGCTCTACCCCAGTCCGGACCCCGTTAAGTGTCTTCAGCACATTTTCCAGGGCATCTGGTGTATGTGCGTAATCCACAACAGCGATGATGCCTCCGATAGCGATCCGGTCAAATCTGCCTTTAGCTCCACGGATAGCAGACAATTCCTGTAGAACCTCGTCCTCATCTTCTCCCAGCAATACCGCAACTCCTAATACTGCCAATAGATTATATGCATTGAATGAACCGATCATTCTGAACCAGATCAACTTTCCGTTGATATCAAGTTCCAGGCCCTCCAAGGTGTTGGATATGATTTTTGCTTTGAAGTCAGCAGGTGATTTCAAGGCAAAAGTCTGATGGGTAGCCCGGCAATTCTGAAGCATCACGGATCCACGTTTATCGTCTCCGTTTACCAGTGCAAAAGCCTCTTTTGGAAGGTCATCAAACAGTTTTTTCTTGGCTTTGATATATTCATCAAAGGTGCCATGATAGTCGAGATGATCATGTGTAATATTGGTGAAGACAGCACCAGTCAGTTTCAGTCCTGCGATCCGCTCTTGCACGATCGCATGCGAACTCGCTTCCATAAAGCAATGGGTACAGCCTTGGTCGACCATTTTGCGAAGCAGTGCCTGTACGCTGATTGCATCCGGAGTAGTATGAGTTGCAGGGATTACAGTATCATTGATCTTGTTTTCCACCGTTGAGAGTAATCCGGTGCTGTAGCCCATTCGGACAAAAAGCTGATGAAGCAAAGTCACTGTAGTGGTTTTGCCATTGGTGCCGGTGATAGCCACGACTTTGAGTTTCTCAGAAGGATTATCGTAGAAGTTACTCGCCATGATACCAAGAGCTTTGGCAGAATTGACTACCTCCACATAGGTCACTCCAGAGACCAGTGTCTCCGGAAGTTTTTGACAAACGATTATAGTGGCACCTGATTCAAGGGCTTTGGGAATAAAGTCATGCCCATCGACCTGAGTACCCGGAATAGCTACGAATGCAGTACCCGAACTCACCAACCGGCTATCAAAAGCAATATCTTTCACCTTGACTTCCATATCACCCGTGGTGGAAGTCAGCGATACTTTATACAATATGTCTTTCAACACTTTCATCAGCCCAAGACAAGATTTATAGTTGTATTTCCTTTCAATTGAGTTCCCGGAGCCAAGGATTGGCTTTGGACCCGACCTCTACCGGAATAGTTCACCTGCAGTCCTTTATTCTCCAGAATAAAAAGCGCATCTCGAAGCGGAAGTCCCGAGACATCCGGCACGATCGGCTTATCTGTATCATTAACCTGCATTTGCACTCCGGCCTTATTACTCACAGTCTTCACCCACTCCTCATCGTTCATTGCGCTGGCTTTTAAGCCAAATCGGGTGAAGATCTCCTGAAGTTCTTCTGCTTTACCTGCTTCTACAAAAGGCTCACCCAGGTCATCCGCTTTTGCCAACCTCAGTTTGCTTCCAGGGTTAAGTTCCAAATCCAAAGCATAGATTCGATCTGCGATTTCTTTGAAAACCGGAGCTGAAACATCACCTCCATAAGCTGCAAAGCCATCCGGACTGTCCACCACGACGATCATGGAATATTTGGGATTATCAGCTGGAAAATAGCCTGCAAAGCTGGTGTAGTATTTTTTGGTATACTTTCCGTTGATCAGTTTTTGAGCAGTTCCTGTTTTGCCGGCTATTTTATAATCTGCATTGGCAATATTTTTTGCCGTTCCTCTACTGACCACACCCTCCAGCAGATCCTGTAGTTGCTTGATGGTTTTTTCAGAAGCAATCTGTTTGCGGATTATTTCAGGCTGGAAGCTCTCTTGAATAATATTCCCTTTGGAGACAGCTTTGACGATATATGGCTTCATCATTTTACCCCCATTGGCCACTGCATTGTACAGAGCCAAGGTATGGAGGGGATTAAGTTTGGACTCATAACCAATCGAAATCCACGGAAGCGATGTCCCGTACCAGTCTTTGGCTCCGGGCTTCTTAAAGAAAGGCTTTCCTTCGCCCGTAAGCTGGAAACCCAAAGGCTGGTTCAAGCCTGCCTTTTCGATATAGGCCATGAATTTGGAAGGGCTGGAACCGAAATACCGGTCGACCAGCTTTGAAATCGCCACATTGGAAGATTTCTCGAATCCCTCCCGAACCGTAATCGTACCAAAACCACCGTTTTTGGCGTCCCGCATGGCACGGTTATAAAACATGTGTACCCCGTTTCCGGTCTCCACCTGATCATCCAGGGAAATTTTATTTTCTTCCAACAAGGCCAACATCGAGAGCAACTTGAAAGTAGAGCCCGGCTCTGTATTCCCTTGGTCACCAATCGCGAAATTGTAATTTTCCCCATACCCCCTACCACTCTTATTTCGCTGAAGATTCGAAATCGCCTTGATCTGTCCAGTCTTTACTTCCATGACGATCACAGACCCAAATTCAGCCTGTCGATCTATCAGCTGGCGCAGAAGCGCTGTCTCGGCCACGTCCTGAATATTCACATCCAAGGTCGTGATCACATCATAGCCATCTTCAGGTTTCACATCTTCTGCATCAAACACCGGCTTCCAGCTTCCACCTGCCAACCGTTGAAAAAGGGCCTTTCCATCCGTTCCTTTCAGATAGGAGTTGAAACTATATTCGATTCCTGCACCATAGTTGTCTTCATTCAAAAAGCCCACTGTACGGCTGGCCAGTGAGTTAAAAGGACGATAACGCTTTTCTACTTTCTCGAATATTACACCGCCTCCCAACCGGCCTTCTCTGAAGATCGGCCATTTGGACATTTGCTGCATTCCCTGATAGCCAATTTGCTTCCGGTTTAACACCAGGTAACGCTTGTTGTCGAGTCGGGAATCTTTAATCATTCGCTTATAGGCTGCAGCGGATTTGTCTTTATAGAAGGCAGAAAGTTTATTGGCCAGCGAATCAATCCCTGCATCGAACAGTTTGGATTTGGCTATAGTAGGATCTATTGCGACCCGATAGAATGGCAGACTGGTAGCCAGCAGACTTCCGTCAGCAGCATATATATTTCCCCTTGTCGCAGGCACCTCCCGATATTGGAAATTGATAGTCTCTGCCTTTTCTCTCCATATATCTCCCTCCTTAAACTGTAGCTTGGTCACCTGATAAGGGATCGCCGCCGCAGCCAAAGCAATCAGGATGAAAACCACCCGCACTCGGATCAATATGGATTGTTTTACATTCACTGTTTTACCTCTATTTTGATAGGGGGATGATTCAACTCTTCTAATCCCTGAACGGCAATACGCTTAGCCACCTCTGACTGCATACTGCTGAGCATATATTCGGCTTCCAGGGTGGTCACATCTGCCCGGAGATCCTCTACTTCCTGTTGTGCTTTTTCGATTTTGCGGACCATATTCTCCGCCCTGTGATTTCCCCAGATATAGATCAATGCCAGCAATGCAATGAAACCGATAGGAGGTACGAACTGAACCGGCACCCCTTCGCCCAAGATCCCAGTCACATCCAGCTTCTGCTCTATCCAGCTGAAAATAGATTTTCTGGAGGCCGGGCTTTTAGCTGCCTTTCCTTTGTTCAATTTCGATCTGAAGGTGTTTTGACTCATTTTCCTGTTTTTTTAGCGATTCTGAGTTTGGCACTTCTTGCTCTAGGATTTGCCGCTACCTCGGCTTCGTCCGCGACGACAGCTCCCCGGGTAAGCGGCTCAAGCGGACGGATGAGGTTTCCATAAAAATCCTTTTCGACCTCGCCTTGAAATTTTCCTTTGATCATCAGGTTTTTAACCAGACGATCCTCCAGAGAATGATAGCTCATCACTACGAGTCTTCCTCCTGGCTTCAACACTTCCAATGCATTCATGAGCATTTCCTCCAAGGCCCCCATTTCATCGTTGACTTCAATTCGTAATGCCTGAAACACCTGCGCATAGTATTTGAAGTCTTTCCCTCTCGGAGCAAATTTTTTGAGGAAAGCTGTAAAGCCTTCCGTCGTTTCAAAAGGTGAAGAAGCCCGTTCTGATACGATAGCCTGAGCTAAAGTTTTGGCATTCTTGATCTCACCATAGATCCCCAGGATTTTATGAAGCCTGCTCTCCTCATAGGTATTGAGCACCTCCTTGGCGGAAACCTCTGCACCCTGGTTCATCCGCATATCTAAGTCACCGCTGAATCTGGTAGAAAAACCCCGGGTCGGTTCATCAATCTGATGGGAAGAAATTCCCAGATCAGCCAGTATTCCATCCACCTTGGTCACACCGTACAACCGGAGGTATTTCTTAAGATCCCTGAAATTCGCGGCGATAAAAGTGAAATTTTCACTTGCCGGAATATTGGCTTCAGCATCTGCATCTTGGTCAAATGCGTAAAGGTGACCCTGATCCAGATGTTTTAAAATCTCGCGCGAATGACCACCTCCCCCAAAAGTCACATCGACATAGATCCCGTTGGGATCAATAGCCAATCCTTCAGTGCATTGGGTAAGCATCACTGGAATATGATAAACAGACGCTGCCATGACCTATGAGAGATATTTTTCCATCAATGCAGACAAGTCTGCCGGATCAGGCATGACGTGTTTTGCATGATTTTCAGGATTCCAAATTTCTATTCTAGCACCGTTTCCGGCGACGACTACATCCTTATCCAATCCTGCATAAGACTGAAAAGATTTCGGTATCAATAGCCTTCCTGAACTATCCAACTCCACGTCCATCACCGTATTGAAAAATGCACGCTGTAAAGCACGCTGCTCGGGATTATTGATATTCAATGACTTGATCTGACTTTCAAGTTTCTTGTACTCGACCATGGGATACAAAGCCAAGCAATGATCTTCTGCCATGCGAAGCATCAAAGTCGATCCATTGGCATCTGGTATGGCTGCCTTAATCTTTGCCGGCAGCACCAGACGACCTTTCGGATCTAGCTTACAATCATAATGGCTGTTGAACATTTTATCTCTTTGCTTTTTTTCGAGCTTTTAGTAAAAACAAAAGTAATAAAATGAATTTCACATTCTACCACTTTCTCCCACTTTTTCCCACTTTGTCTTAAAAGTAGCTAAAACTTTGATCCATGCCAATAAAAACAAGAAAATTTCCAAGTTTTTTTCAAGGATATATTCTTGATTAGAAAGGATTTAGAACTGACGCAAAAACGGTCATTTTGCCCCATTTTGAAGACTTTTTAAACTCCTCTGGTCAAAAAAATAGATGCCTGAATTTTATTCGGAAAAAAAGTGGGGCAAATTCCCATGAAATTCTATGCCAAAAACGATTTTTGGATGTGATAAAAAAAATGATCGAAAAGAAAATTTAAAAAAGCCTGTACTTCTTGGAGTACTTCGGCGCTTAATTTATCTCCAGGTGAGGATGCTATTTTCTGGCAAACATATTTGGCATAAATCCCAAAAAAAAATTAATGTGCAGCCAGATCTTGATCTTCTGACTCCGCAATCAGTAAATCCAACTACAAAAATAATCTTCCCAAAATAGAAAAAGCCTGATCATCGATCAGGCCATTTCTCTTTTACAACACACAATCATTAATTGGAATTATTTGAATTTTGATTCTTATTCGAATTGTCCTCTTTTTTAAATTGCTCCATTAATTTCCGCTGAAATTCTTCCATTTTCTCGGCATTTTCTTTTTGCCAGATTTCCATTTTTCGCTGAAATTCCTCCATCTTGGGTTGGTAGGCTTTTTGCCACTCCTCCATTTTACGCTGAAATTCTTCCATTTTTGGTTGATTAGCCTTTTGCCACTCTTCCATTTTTGCTTCAAATTCCTTCATCTTCGGTTCGTTGGATTTTTGCCAAGCTTCCATCTTTGCCTCCCATTCTTTGAGTTTTGGCTCCCATTCTTTCATGGCTTCCTCGCTTCGTTTGGCCCATTCATTGGCTTTAGCTTCCCACTCTTTCACCCATTTTTCCTTTTCAGCTTTTGTCATTTTGCTCGTATCGCTGTGGATAAAAAATGGGGCCTTGTTATTCATGTAATACTTGGCTCCTCCATTTTCTTTATCGAAAAACATAAACTCTCCAAACTCAGGCATGGGAGGCATCTCTGCCATAGGTGGCATTGGACTCATTTCGAAAAAGGCCATCGGCATCTCGGGCATTTCTGGAGCAACGGGAGGCTCCGGAAAATCCCAAGCCATCTCGGGCATTGATTCCCAATTCATATCTGGGACATTTTTGAAAATATAATGCCCTTTACCATTTCGAATGACCGTATCGCCCCTCATGATCAATGTGTCCTTGTTGTAAATTAGTGTATCACCTGATACCCGATAATGGAAAGCGTGGGTAATATCATTTTTTGCCGTGTCATTCTCCTCCCAATCTGGCTTGGCACCAGAAGTGTCATGCATGGGATTTAACCCATTGATTATCGGATTTTCGATCAATACGTCTGGTTGGATCTCCGCCATTTCATTGGGAGAATCTTGCTGGGCACTGGCCATCAGGCCGGCACTGAGAATTAGAGTAAGTAGCATAGGGATAGAAATAATTGGGTTTTGTGGATAAGTCTGGGCCGGATAGCCCAAGATTCTTTTGATGCGTTGCAAAGTGGGATTCCTTCGCTTTCCGGCGGCAAGGGCAAGTTCAGGCGTATTCTGCTTCGCAAAATTCAATACTTCAGCAAGGCTGTAAGCCAACTCGCTTGGAGAAATCCCTGACTGAACTGCCAAATCATCTGCTGCATTTTCACGAAGCTCCTTGATCGTTTGACTCATCCACCAAAATGAAGGATGATAGAAAAACAATATCTCCATGCAGCACTGACCAAGATTCACCAGGTAATCATATCGCTTGACATGAGCCAATTCGTGTGCGATGATAGCTTCCAGTTGAGTTGGGGACAGATGAAAAATCAAACCCAAAGGGATGAGAACTATGGGTTTGAAAAATCCAAAAGTGACCGGGGAATGCCCGTTTGGGGTGATTTTCAACTTTACTTTTCGAGAAATATGAAGTTTGTTTACCCAATAGCTAAATGCATTTTGTAAACTCTCATTTTCCGGAGAATTGGCACTTTTTCTTAAGATTCTCAACTCAGTCAGACTGTTGAATAATCTAAAAAGGAAAAGAACTGCTCCCAGAAACCAGATATTGACCAGAAGCGGGAGTTGCAGATCAATCCATAATATCACTTCATCCAGAAAATTGCCTGAGTTTGAAATTGAAAAAGAGGTGGAATTGGCAGCATCTACTGTCATCGCCATCCATATCTCAGAAATCTCTTTAGGATTGAAAAGTGACAGTTCATAAAAGAAAGTAGCCGAGGTCAGCAATAAAGAAAAGGCCATTAAGCCCAGACCAAGATTGTATTTGAAGGCTGGAGAATTTTTTCGAAAAATTTTAAGCCCAAGCCAGAATGCAGTTCCAATAATTATCAACTGCCAGATGGAATGGACCAAAGTCCAACCCATCGCATAAAGCAGATTTTCGGGGATCAGATCGTTAAGGAGATTCATGATTTTTTCTGTTCAAGTTGATCTAAAAAAGCCCTGATTTCATCCAATTCCTCCTTTGAGGGATTTTCCTGACCCAAAGCCTGCATAACCAGATTCTGGGCTGAGCCACCAAAAGCCGTATTCATCAGATTCTTCAGGAGAGACTTTTGCGTTTCTTTTTGATTGGTCACAGGGCGGTAGATATGGGAGCGATTTTGCTCATCCCGGGTGACCATGCCTTTAGCATGCATGATTTGCATGATTTTCAGGGTAGTGGTATAGCCTGTGTCTTTAACCTGAGCGAGCCGCTCGTGAATTTGTCTCACGCTCGCCTCTTTCATTTCCCAAAGCAGGGCTAATATTTCTAATTCAGATTCGGTGGGTTTCATCATGACAGTTCTTACGATTGCTTTCGTACAAAGTTATACGAAGCGCATCGTATTTTCAAAATATTCTACGAAAATAATCGTATTAAAAAATCTTAAATCCTGATTAATCAGCCTTGAAGCAGTATTTTGATCATTTTTTTACCTTTATTATGAAGTCTTTTTTTAACTATACCGGTCATTTCCGGCCAGCTTCCTGCCAGTTTGGCTAACCAGCCTCGATTTCTTGGGATGCAAAGCATAGGCCTTGGCCTTTTCATCAACTGAAGGATTGCTGCGCGGATGTCATCGGTTTGAAGGATTTTGTTCGATCCACTGAATGATAAAGCAGCCTCTTCAGGATATTTCAATTGCAGATCCAGCATGGGGGTGGCTACCAAGTCAGGACAAAGTACCGATACATGGACACCAAATTCTTTCAGCTCCTGATAAGCTGCAAGGGAAAATCCCCGAATTGCAAACTTCGATGCGGAATATAAACTCAGGCCTGGTACGGCAGCCAATCCAGCCAAAGAAGAAAGATTGATGATATGGCCAAAACCCTGTTTCCGCATTTCCCTTCCGATCATGCTAGTACCCAAAATACTTCCTTTGGCATTGACATCCAGATGAAAATCAATTGTTGAAAGCTCAAAATCTAAAAGGAATCCCGGTTGGATGACCCCTGCGCAATTTATTAAATGGGAGATTGGCGTTTCTTTTTTTTGGGCAATCCGAATGCATGTGTGCCAGGTATCTTCATTGCTTACATCTCCGGCCAACAGTAAAATTCCTGCATCCAGCCCAAAAAATTCATTCAGTAATTCTTCTGATTTATCAATAAGAATAAGGGGAACTTCAACCATTTGGAAGTATAACGAGAGTTCTTTTCCAATACCAGATGCAGCACCCGTGATAATGATTAAGGAGGGATTCATAACTTATAGATGGAAGTTCATTTATAGATGGAAGGTAATTTTGCAAAAAAAGACGTCTAAGAAAAGTCAATAATTACCCGTAAAGCCAAAAATGTAATTGATCAAATGATCATTCCTTCAAGTAAAAAAAGACAATTTTTTTGATTGATTTTACCATATAAACCCTATTTTGCCAATCTAACCATCAAACAATCAAGACGATGAAAAATCTCAAAAATTTCTCAAAAGCTAAATGGTTTTTTCTTTTGGGTGTAGTGGTAGCGTCTTTTTCCTGTACGGATACTGAGCAAAATGTGTTATTTACCGAGGCTGATCTTATGGTAAATCAGGAATCGGGCCCTATCCCAGGTAGGTACATAGTGGTACTCAATGAGAGTAATATCCAGTTCCGGATAACAAAAGATTATGAAAGTGCACAGGCTGGCATGCGCATCGTAGCAAATGACTTCGCCGCTCGCTACAATTTGGACGAGTCTCAGATTGATCGGGTTTACGGCAGTGTCCTTTCAGGATTTGCGGCAGAACTTAGCCCAGAACAAGTCTTAAAACTGGAAAATGATCCCAAGGTAAAATACATCGAACCTGATGGGTATATGTATATAAATGCTACCCAATCCAATGCAACTTGGGGATTAGATAGAATAGATCAGAGAGCCCTTCCATTAGATGGATCTTACACTTACAATTCAACTGGTCAAGGCGTCACTGCTTATATTATAGATACCGGAATTCTTACCAGCCATAATGAATTCGGAGGAAGAGCAAAACGTGGTTATGATGCTTTTGGCGGTAATTCTGAAGATTGTAATGGCCATGGAACTCATGTGGCAGGTACGGTAGGAGGCACAGCTTACGGAGTAGCCAAGGGATCAACCTTAGTCGGTGTTCGTGTTTTGGATTGCAATGGATCGGGGAGTTACAGTGGCGTAATTGCCGGAATGGATTGGGTAGTTGCCGATGCCAACGGACCAGATGCCAACGGACCATCAGTAGCCAATATGTCTTTGGGCGGTGGTTCAAGTACTTCGGTAAATGATGCCGTCACAAGAATGTATAATGCCGGAATACCTGTAATCGTAGCAGCAGGAAATGGCGATCGAAGGGGAAGACAACAAGACGCCTGCGAAACGTCCCCTGCCGGAGCTCCAAATGCCTATACGGTAGGAGCAACCACAAACAGTGATTCCAAAACGTCTTGGTCAAACTACGGAAACTGCGTGGATATTTTTGCACCGGGAGCTTCTATAACAGCAGCTTGGTATACCGGCAATGACGATATCCGAACCATTAGTGGCACTTCGATGGCCTCCCCTCATGTAGCTGGGGTAGCAGCACTCTACCTAGAGTCAAATCCCAACGCAAGTGCTCAAGCTGTATATGATTTCATCACTGAAACTTCTACAAAAAATATTGTAACCAATTCCAGTACCACCAATAACCATCTGCTTTATTCTCTTGGTACTTCCGGCGGAGTGACAGATCCAGGTCCAGAAGATCCTGTGGATCCAGCAGGGATCGATCTTACTGCCACTGGATTCAAGAACAAAGGCCAGTGGGGCGCAAATCTTTCCTGGACTGGAAACTCAGGAAACGTGGATATCTACCGAAATGGAGAACCAATCTCCTCTAACTTCAGTGGTACAAGTTACACCGATCAGACCACCTTCAAAGGGGGCGGTAGCCTTGTTTATAAAGTCTGTGAAACAGGAACCTCAACTTGCTCCAATGAGGTGACTGTCAACTTCTAAAAAGTAAGCAAATTCAAAATCAAGCCATCCGGATCATTCTGGATGGCTTTTTAGTTTGGGCCTAGCGAACTTTAAAGCTGTTCAAATAGTTGTATAGACATTCAATTTTGTACAGAAACCAAAACCAAACAATGGATATCAGACAACCACTTTTACAGCCCATACAGTTAAATGATTTAGAACTTTCAAATCGGGTCTGGATGGCGCCCATGACCCGAAGTAGAGCCAATAATGAGGGTAAAGCCCCTCTCGATATTCATGTAAAATATTATACCCAACGAGCCGGAGCTGGCCTGATCATCACAGAAGGCGCGCAGGTTTCCAAAGAGGCAGTGGGATACATCAATACACCCGGAATTCATACCAAAGAGCAGGTCGAAGGCTGGAAAAAAGTTACCGAATCAGTTCATCAGGAAGGAGGCCATATATTCATTCAGCTTTGGCATGTGGGCAGAATTTCCCATCCAGACTTTCACAATGGAGCACTCCCTCTTGCGCCTTCTGCTATTAATGCACACGCCAAAACCTTTACACCAAAAGGTTTGAAAGAGACGGTCACTCCCAAAGAGATGAGCATTGAAGAGATAAAGGAGACGGTACTTGATTTTCAAAATGCTGCAAAAAATGCCATGGAGGCTGGTTTCGATGGAGTGGAAATCCACTCTTCCAACGGTTATTTATTTCATCAATTCTTCAATAGGTCCAGCAATGTGCGTATGGATGAATACGGAGGAAGTATCGAAAACAGAGCAAAATTTTTATTTGAAGTGATCGATGCCATCAAAGAAGTCATGCCTGAGAATCGGATCGGAGTTAGACTGAATCCATCGCTTCACGGAATCTTCGGTATGGAGGCAGACGAGGAAACTATCCCTACTTTCGACTATATCATCGAAAAACTGAATGAGTACGATTTGGCCTATCTCCATCTCTCAGAACCTTTCAATGATGTAAGTGAAATCCCATTTCTGGAACCTGAAATCGCCAAGCGCTATCGTCCTGTTTACAAAGGTACACTTGTATCAAATGGTGGATTTGATCAGGAAAAAGGAAATAGGTTCATCGCAGAGGGTCTTGCAGATGCAATTGCTTACGCAAAATTATTTATTTCCAATCCAGATCTTCCTAAACGTTTTGAATTGGATGCTGAATTGGCAGAATGGGATCAATCTACCTTTTACACTACCGGAGAAGAAGGCTATACCGATTATCCAAAATTGAAAAAGGAAAAAGTATAAACTATCAGGCCGGTTTTCCGGCCTTTTCTTTACCTTCGAAATATGTGTCTAGTTGCAATAGCCTGGCAAGTCCACCCGACATACCCCCTTCTGATTTCAGCAAATCGGGACGAGTTTTTTGACCGGCCAACTCAAGGTTTACATCAATGGGAAAGTGGATTTTACGCAGGAAAGGATCTCCGAAGTGGAGGGACTTGGCTGGGTTTTCATCCAAATGGACGCTGGGCATTGCTTACCAATTACAGGGATTTTATCTCCCAGCGTATTGCAGAAATCAGCCGCGGAAAATTGGTTCAGGATTGGTTAGAATCAACCAATCCGCCACTAAAATATCTTCGAAAGATCGAGGATTCTCAAGATAAGTATGACGGTTTTAATCTGCTGCTTTCTGATGGCAAGGGGCTCTGGTATTTTAGTAATTACGGAAATGGAGTTCAAGAAATCCCACCAGGAATCCATGGCGTTAGCAATGGGCTTTTAAACGACCCTTGGCCAAAAACCGAGCTTGCAAAAGCCCAATTGGAATCTGTTATTCAGGGAAATCCGGATGAGGAACAACTTTTACAGATTCTAAAATCCACCAATACGTACACTGCTGAAGCATTGCCAAAAACAGGAGCAACAATCGAGATGGAAATTGGGCTCTCAGCCCAACTGGTTCGTTTGGAAAACCACTATGGAACAGTTTCCGCTACAGCCATTCTCCAAGATCACAAAGGGAACGTTAGGATGAAAGAGCGAACGTTTGAAGTGGATTATCGAAAATTTGCAGATCGGTCAGTCTCATTTCAAATCAAAAAAGACGAAAACTTATGAATAGCACCTATGACCTCATCATCATCGGAGGAGGACCAATCGGCCTGGCCTGTGGTGTAGAAGCGAAAAAAGCCGGATTGAATTATGTGATTCTGGAGAAAGGAGCACTAACCAACTCTATATACAACTATCCGGTAAATATGACTTTTTTCTCTACCTCAGATCGGCTGGAAATGGCCGGAATTCCATTCATGTCGGTTGGTAACAAACCTACGCGGACCGAGGCACTGGAATATTACCGCCGGATATTCTCCCATTTTGATCTGAATGTTAGACTTTATGAAGAAGTACAGAAGCTTTCTAAGACTGACGAACTTTTTCAGGTTGAAACTTCCAAATCAAAATACCTGTCCAGAAAAATTGTTCTGGCCACCGGATTCTATGATCTGCCTAACTTGATGAATGTACCGGGCGAAGATTTGCCTAAAGTCATGCATTATTACAAGGAGCCTTGGCCTTTTATTGCCCAAAAAGTTCTGGTGGTCGGAGGCGCTAACTCAGCAGTGGACGCCGCCCTGGAATGCTGGCGCAAAGGGGCCGAAGTCAGCATGGTATTATTGGAGGACGAGGTGGATCAAAATGTGAAATACTGGGTCCGGCCAGACATCATGAACCGGATCAAGGAAGGATCAATCAAGGCTTTTACCCGATCCAAAGTCAAAGAAATCCGACCGGAGGAAGTCCTGATATCCACTCCCGATGGTGAAGTCACCATCGCCAACGACTTTGTGCTGGCCATGACAGGTTACAAACCTAACTTTGGTTTATTGGAGCAATTGGGAGTCGAAATGAGTGAGGACGAAAAGCGTCAGCCCTGCTATGATCAGTACAATCAGGAATCCAATATTCCGGGTGTATATCTGGCCGGTGTGGTTTGCGGAGGGTTAAATACAAGAGAATTTTTTATCGAAAACTCAATTGTGCACGCCAAGTCGATTGTAGCAGATATTGTAGAAAAGCTTGAAAAGTCAGAAATCTAAAGTGAGAAAGCTAAAAGGGATTCGAATGTATGATTTAAGATTTATGAATTAAAGGCAAAAAAGTAGCGCTGAAAAATCCGTAAATTGCAGGCCATTATGAAAAAGAAGCCTTTTACCGTTGTCTACGAAGACAATCACCTTATCATAGTCAATAAAGCCGCTGGGATTCTAGTCCAGGGAGACAAAACAGGCGATAAGACACTGACGGACTACCTCAAGGAGTATATTGCCAAGAAATACGACAAACCCGGAGCTGTTTTCCTTCATCCTATCCATCGTCTGGACCGACCGGTCAGTGGTTTAGTTGCTTTTGCCAGAACTTCCAAAGGACTGGAGCGGATGATGGAGATTTTTCGAAAGCGTGATATTCACAAAGTTTATTGGGCGATCGTAAAGCGTAAACCAAAAGAAGAAATAGGCAAACTCACCCATTGGCTGGTCAAAGACGAACAAAAAAACATCGTCACTGCACATGACCGGGAGGTTCCAGGCTCGCAGAAAGCTGAGCTAAACTACAAAACCATGGGCTTCATGAATGATCATTGGCTGCTGGAGGTTCGTCCGATATCCGGTCGGCCCCATCAGATCCGTGTACAGTTGGCGTCGATGGGTTGTCCGATCCGGGGAGATTTGAAGTATGGCTTCGCAAAGGCTAATCCCGATGCAAGCATCAACCTGCATGCTTTTCATCTGATTTTCGAGCACCCAATCAAGAAAGAAAAGTTATATCTACGGGCGGCGGTTCCAGAGGAAGAATTCTGGGAGCAGTTTCTGCATTTCGAAAGTATCAAAGCCAAAGATCAACACTTGGATAATACCTTTTCAGGGTAAAAAAACTAGAAAAGCTAAGTAAATATTTGAAAGTTAGAGTCAAAGAAAAGAAACTCATAAATCCAATCTTTGAATCATCTCCGGCTAATAAATTCTAAAAACCGCTTGATTTGAATAGAATATGAAATCATTTTTCGCCCTGTTTATTGTTTTTACATTCCTGTTTATGAGTTGTCAGAGCCCTCAAAATCCCAAGACCATCTATCTGGTACGCCATGGCGAAAAAATCCTGACTGATGAACCTGATCCGGAACTTTCAAAGGTGGG
>CAZFSC010000007.1:13927-24714 GCA_964521585.1 uncultured Limnohabitans sp. | reverse complement strand
GGCGAAAAATATCCTGACCTGACAGAAACCGAATACAATTTTATCTATATCGTGACTTTAGATGAATCAGGTCAAAAAGTGGAGCAGAAGACTTATAAGGATTATTAAACAATCACTAATTCTATCCCCTTCTCCTCCAGCTTTTCACGATAAATCGCCGGAATCCCGGAATCGGTAATAATCACATCGATGTCCTCGAGTTCGCAGATTTTACCGAAGCCCTTTCTGCCAAACTTCTGACTATCTGCAAGGACAATCGTTTTCTGTACCGAGCGGATCATTTCCGCATTCAGATGCGCCTCCATCATATTGGAAGTAGTCAGCCCATGCTCCAAACTGATCCCGTCCACACTTAGAAAAAGTTTACTGCAGGCAAAACTCTTCAGCATTTCCTCAGCAAAATGCCCCACTGCCGAACTGCTGCTTTTCCGCACCACCCCACCAAGCTGTACGAGTTCAAGCTCAGTAGTATCGATCAGCGCCAAAGCCACATTCATGGCAGCTGTCAGCACGGTAAGTTGGTAGTTTCTGGGAATTACCTGCGCAAAAACCCCAACAGTGGTTCCGGAACCTATAATGATCGCATCTTTTTGCTCCAAAAATTCCAATGCCTTTTGAGCTATTCTGGATTTTTCTTCGACCTGTTCCAGTTTTTTGACCTGAACAGAGCGATCTGAAACATAAGGGGAAACTGAGGTGGCACTCCCATGCGAGCGGAAGAGCAAGCCTTTATCTTCCAAAAGCTTCAGGTCCTTCCGTACTGTCACCATGGTCACGTTAAGTTCTTTGGCCAAGTCTGAAACTGTCACCAGACCGGATTTTTCCAATTGATCTAAAATATATCGATGTCGTTCTGCCAGCGTCATTGGGGATGATTTTTTTACTAAATTATAAAAAGAAAAGAAAAGTGAATAAAAAAATAATCATTTACTTTCTCTTTATTTCTTTTTACTTTCTTTTATTTCTATTTTTGTATCAAATGAAAAGAGAAGAAAACTTATCGCAACTAGCAGATAGCAGCAAAATCTGGGATATCGCCGTAATAGGAGGAGGCTCCTCTGGACTTGGAGTAGCCTTGGATGCCATCTCCAGAGGACTTTCAGTCATACTTTTAGAAAAGTCAGATTTTGCCAAAGGCACCTCCAGCCGCAGCACCAAACTGGTTCATGGCGGTGTGCGATATCTAGCACAAGGCGACATCAGCCTTGTGTTTGAAGCCCTTAAAGAGCGCGGCAATTTGCTTCAAAATGCTCCGCACCTGACACAAAATCAACCCTTCATCATTCCCATCTATTCCTGGTTTGACCGCATTCAATACACCGTCGGATTGAAAATATACGATTGGATGGCAGGCTCACTACGAATAGGGAAATCAAAATGGATCTCCAAAGCAGATACCATCGCTCGGCTTCCTGCGATCAGGCAAAAAGGGCTGATGGGAGGAGTAGTGTATCACGACGGACAATTTGATGATGCGAGGCTTGCCCTTTCCATAGCCATGACCGCCGATAATGCCGGGGCCTGCATGCTCAATTATATGGCAGTTCGTGGGTTGCTCAAAGATGAGAACGGGAAAATAATTGGGTTGAAAGTTCGTGATGAACTTAATCGGGAGAATTACACCGTCAGTGCAAAAATGGTCGTCAATGCAACCGGGGTTTTTGCTGACAAAATTCTACAAATGGACAAACCTGGATCCGATAAAATGATTCAACCTAGCCAAGGCATTCATTTGGTCATGGATTTGAAATTTTTGGGGGGAAAAGACGCCTTAATGATCCCCAAAACCCAAGACGGTCGGGTACTCTTTGCTGTGCCGTGGCATAATAAATTGGTGGTGGGAACAACCGATACCCTTCGGGAAAAAGCCAAACTGGAGCCTGAAGCCTTGGAGAAAGAAATAGATTTTGTGCTGGAAACAGCAGCGGGCTATCTCAGCAAAGTACCGACCCGGGAAGATGTCAGCGCTGTTTTTGCAGGTTTGCGGCCACTTGCCAGACCAAAAGAGGAAGGTGCCAAAACCAAAGAAATCTCCCGCTCGCACAAGGTCATTGTATCGGACAGCAATCTAGTCACGCTGACCGGAGGCAAATGGACTACCTTCCGTAAAATGGGAGAAGATACAGTTGATTATTTTCCTCAAATCACGAAAGAGACTTTGTCAGAAAGTCGCTCTCTCCGCATGAAACTGCATGGCTGTACAAATCAAGTACCTGAGGGTCATTGGTCGGTCTATGGTTCGGACGCGGCAGCCATTCAGAAATTAGCAAAAGATCATCCGGAACTGGCAGAGAAAATTCATCCTGATTTCCCAAATATTCTGGCTGAAGTTGTATGGGCAGTTCGAAATGAAATGGCCGTCAAAGTGGAAGATGTTCTGTCCCGACGAATCCGGATGCTCATCCTGGATGCACAGGCTGCTTTGGACTCTTCGGAGAAAGTAGCCCGGCTTATGGCCCGAGAACTTCAAAAGGATGAGGTCTGGATACAAGAGGAGGAGAAAGATTTTAGAAAAGTGGCTGAAAAGTATTTAATTAAAGTCTAATTTTTAGAAGACAAAAAACCCAACCCGCTCAACCAAATTGACAATGACCCAAAAAAAACCTTACATCATGGCCTTGGATCAGGGCACAACCAGTTCCAGAGCCATTATTTTTGATAAAAAAGGGCAAATCGTATCTGTGGCCCAGAAAGAGTTTAAGCAACATTTCCCAAAACAAGGCTGGGTAGAGCATGATGCAGAAGAAATTTGGACTTCTCAGTCCTCCGTGATGATTGAGGCCATGGTCAATAAAGGAATCGGAGTAGATGAGATTGCCGCTATCGGTATCACCAATCAACGAGAGACAACTATCGTCTGGGACCGAAAAACAGGCAAACCAATTCATAGGGCAATAGTTTGGCAGGATCGAAGAACATCCGCTTTTTGCAATGAGCTTAAAGAACAGGGACAGGCTGAATTGGTCGTTTCCAAAACCGGATTAATCATCGACGCCTATTTTTCTGCCACTAAAATCCGCTGGATTCTCGAAAATGTGGCTGGAGCCAGACAAAAAGCAGAAGCTGGTGAATTGGCATTCGGAACAGTAGATTCCTGGCTGGTATGGAAACTTACCCGAGGTCAAAACCACCTGACTGATATCACTAATGCCAGCAGAACCATGCTTTATAATATTCACTCCCAGGAATGGGATGAAGAATTGCTGAAATTATTCGATATCCCAAAATCAATGCTGCCTGAAGTCAAAAGCTGTTCAGAAGTCTTTTGCGAGACTGCGGGGGATATTCTCAAAAGCCGAATCCCCATCGCAGGAATCGCAGGCGATCAACAGGCAGCGCTTTTTGGTCAACTCTGCATCGACCCGGGCATGGCTAAAACCACATACGGCACCGGTTGCTTCCTGGTGATGAATACCGGAACAGAAGCTGTAAGATCCCAAAACCAGTTATTGACTACGGTGGCTTGGAAAATCGGCGATGAAATCAATTATGCCTTAGAGGGCTCTGTTTTTATAGGCGGAGCAGCAATCCAATGGTTAAGGGATGGAATAGAATTGTTTGGCCATGCCAAGGAATCTGAAAAATTGGCCATGAGTCTGGCGGACAACGAGGGAGTTTATTTTGTCCCTGCACTGGCTGGACTGGGAGCGCCGCATTGGGATCAGGACGCCCGGGGAGCTTTCTTCGGAATTACCCGTGGAACTACCATTGCGCATTTTACCCGTGCTGCTCTGGAGGCTATTGCCTATCAAGTGTATGATGTGCTGAAGGCCATGGAAAAAGACGCAGGAGAGAAGACCAAGGAGCTCCGCGTGGATGGTGGTGCCACTTCCAATAATTTCCTGATGCAATTCCAGTCAGATCTACTCGAATGCGAAATCAAACGACCGGAGATTATTGAGACCACAGCGATTGGAGCAGCTTTTCTGGCAGGGCTGGCAGTTGGTTTTTGGGAAAGCCGTGAAGAACTCCAGGCGCTATGGACAGCAGATAAAAGTTTCACTCCAAAAATGGAAAGTGAGAATCGGGAAAAATTGTTACATTTTTGGCACAAAGCAGTTGAAAGATCAAAAAACTGGATCGAATCTGAATAAAACTGAATTCTATTGCCTCTATCAATCAACCCAACCTCAATTAAATGAACCCATACCTTGCAGAATTTATTGGAACAGGACTGCTCCTGCTCTTAGGATCCGGTGTAGTTGCCAATATGCTTCTCCCCAAAACAAAAGGCCACGGAGGTGGAATCATGGAAATCAGCACCGCATGGGCTCTTGCCGTATTCACCGGTGTGGTCGTGGCCGGCCCCTACAGCGGGGCACATCTAAATCCTGCCGTTACGATCGGTTTGGGGATTACCGGCAAATTCGACTGGATGTTGGCACCCGGCTATATTCTAGCTCAGATCTTGGGGGCTATGGTGGGAGTGGGTCTGGCCTGGCTGATGTACAAAGATCATTACGAAGCAGAGACCAATTCTGATATTATTGCCGGGCCTTTTGGCACTTCCCCGGCTATCAGAAATTATAAACTCAATTTCCTCTCTGAGCTACTTGGTACATTCGTGCTGATTTTAGTTATTCTGTATAATGAGGGGGTAAGCATCGGCGACCCGAACAAGACACCTATTGGAATGGGCTCATTGGGAGCCATTCCTGTGGCATTTTTGGTTTGGGTGATCGGCTTAGGCCTGGGAGGTACCACGGGGTATGCGATTAATCCTGCAAGGGATTTCGGGCCGAGGCTGATGCATCAGCTTTTACCAATCAAAGGAAAAGGGAGCAGCGACTGGGCTTATGCCTGGGTACCGATTTTAGGACCTATCACCGGAGCGGCCCTGGCGGCAATGGTCTTTTTATTGGCTGGAGTTTGATTTTTGTTTTCGAAGGACCAGCTAAATAAAGTCCAATAAAAAAGCTGAAACCCTTCCGGATTTCAGCTTCTTCCTTTAAGACTTCTGATTTTTTACTTCTGACTTATTTCAATATTTCACGGGAAATTACCAGTTTCTGAATCTCGGAAGTTCCTTCACCAATGGTGCAAAGCTTGGAATCACGGTAGAATTTTTCGACTGGGTAATCTTTGGTAAACCCATAGCCACCAAAAATCTGCACCGCTTCATTGGATACGGATACACATACTTCAGAAGCGTAGTACTTGGCCTGAGCTCCGGCTAAAGTTACTTTTTCGCCTCGGTTTTTCAGATCACAAGCTTTATAAATCAAGAGCTTGGAAGCCTCTACCTGCGTGGCCATATCGGCCAACTTGAAGGAAATCCCCTGAAAGGCGCTGATTGGCTTATTGAACTGATGACGCTCTTTGGAGTAAGCAATGGAAGCTTCCAATGCACCTTCAGCAATCCCAAGTGACAAAGCCGCTATGGAGATTCTTCCTCCGTCAAGCACTTTCATCGATTGAATAAATCCTTCACCAACTTCCCCCAATATTTGGCTTTTATGCACTCGACAATCTGTAAAAATCATCTCTGCAGTCTCCGAAGCACGCATCCCCAACTTATCCTCTTTACGGCCTCCTTCAAATCCCGGAGTACCGCGATCGATCACAAAAGCGGTCATTCCATGCGAATCTCCTACCTCACCTGTACGGGCAATGACCACTGCCACATCTCCGGACACACCATGAGTAATAAAGTTTTTTGCACCATTAAGTACATAATGATCGCCATCCTTGACGGCTACTGTTCGCATATTACCGGCATCAGAACCTGTATTTGGCTCTGTCAAACCCCAAGCCCCAAGCCACTCACAGGTGGCTAATTTGGGAAGATACTTTTTCTTCTGCTCCTCATTTCCAAACATGTAAATATGATTGGTGCAAAGCGAGTTGTGCGCCGCCATAGAGAGACCAACCGAAGGGTCCAGCTTGGAAAGTTCAACAATAGCAGTCACGTACTCGAAATAACCAAATCCGGATCCCCCATATTCTTCCGGGATCAAAACGCCCATCAATCCGAGTTCTCCTAATTTTTTGAAAAGTGGCTTTGGGAAGTGGGAATTATCATCCCATTCTTTTCTAAATGGTGTAATTTCTTTCGCTCCGAAATCTTGGATCATCTTGGCGATCATTCCTTGATTTTCGTTTTCTGAAAAATTCATCATGCAATATTTTGGGTTTATATAGTTTAATTTTAACTGAAAGGTTCTCAATTAGTTTGGTTTATGCAAACCGTAATTTATTTGCGAAAGCCCTATGCAGATTTGTCATCAAAACTTTCTGTTGGCATGGATTAGAAAACCAGATTTAAGTACTGAAATACCAATTTCAATCCAAATCAAATATTTCGATTCCGAGTCGGATCATCCTAGGGAAATTTTCACATAAATTATACAGAAACCAAGATATTGGATTTGCACAGAGTTCTTAAAAGAAAACTTTCCTTAAGTTGATATAAGCTGAAAGGTCTTATTTGATGAGTTGATGGCGGGCACGGATCATTTCAAATTCCTGCTTCAGTTCTTCAAAGCGCAGATACGCATCTTTACCGGGTTTTTGATCTGCCTGCGCCAACATTGAGCTCAGATATCTCAGCTGATCCTCTAGCATGGGCTGCATATAAGTTCCCTCCGGGGTCACCAATGCAGCATGGATTCTATCCAACTCTAGTTTCTTCTGCTGTAATTTTTTACTTCCACTCTCCTTTTCGATTACAAGTTTCATCGATTCCATCTCTTCTTCAAGTTCCACGATAAACCGGGCCACTTCATCTCTAAAACTCTGAATAGACAGGTTGAAAGTCTCTTGCTCTGCCACATCTGCATCACTGACCAATGTCATCCGCGGATCCAAAACCACTTCGAATTCCTCTTCTACCACCTCGTCGCCGGCGATCAATCTCGCAGTATAGACTCCAGTGGAAACCATCGGACCATTGCCGGTAAATGCTCTCTTGGGATCTTTATCCCAACCACCTTGGTGTCTTAGGTTCCAGGTGAAGTGATTCATTCCTTGCTTATTCGGAAGTCCTCCTGATGCCGGAGCTTCGGAAAACTCGGTTGACATATTTCGGGTTGTATCCACTGGGGCTTGTTTGGGCGCATTGGATTTGAAAGCGCGGACCACCTCACCCTTCTCATTGAGCAATTCCAGCCTCAGTTCCTTACTATTTTCAGCCAAAAAATAGTCCAGCCTAGCTCCGGCTCGGGGATATTCCGGACCATTCGGTTCGCTCTGCGTTGACATCATATTTCTGACTGCCGGCTTCATATCAAAAAGTACCACAGCCCGATTCCCGATTTCGGAAATACCTCTGATACTCATCAGATCATCTAAAATCCAAAATCCTCGGCCCATGGTCGACATGACCAAGTCATCATGATGAATTTTGATGTCTGTAATGGGAGTCACAGGAAGATTGCTTTTAAATGGAGTCCAATCTTTTCCATCATTCAAAGAAATAAATAAACCAAACTGCGTTCCAGCATACAAAACGCCCTTTCTAACCGGATCTTCGCGGACTACCAGCGTCGGAAAATCTGTTGGTATTCCGTTTTCACCGTCCGTCAGAAGCTTCCAAGTCTTTCCATAGTCATTTGTTTTATAGATATAAGGTTTATCATCACCCATGAGATAGCGAAGAATGGCCACATAAGCAGTAGCGGGATCATGCGGAGAAGGCTCTACCGCATCTACTCTTCCTCCTTTTGGCATGTTTGGAGTCACATTTTCCCAGGATTTTCCTCCGTCTTTGGTGACATGGACTGGCCCATCATTGGCACCTACCCAGATCAACCCCTCTTTTATAGGAGACTCTCGGATCGAATAAATGGTACTGTAATATTCCTCCCCGGTGACGTCTCGTGTAATGGGGGAGCCTGGAACAACTTGCTTATCTGCCTCGAAAGCAGTCAGATCCGGAGATATAATCTCCCAGGTTTTGCCTTCATCCAAAGTCTTGTGCACATATTGCGAGGTATGGTAAATCACTCCTGAATTATGTGGAGAGACATGGATCGGAGCTACACGCTGAAACCTGAATTTCAGATCCTTGGGATTGTGCCCATAGATATTGGAAGCTCCCACATAATACTGCATCTCCTGACCTGTACGCTTATCAAAGACTCCAAATCGGCCTTTACAATTCGAATAGACAATATTCGGATCACCAGGCTTGGGGACGGCAGGTCCGGTTTCGCAGCCACCGGTATTAATAATGTAGGCATTACTTCCAGATTGGACACTTAGCGGAGGCATACTTGGGACAGCGATTGTGCTGTAATTATCCTGTTGACCTGCATACAGCCAATATGGGTATTGATCATCTACCTCCACCTGATAGAGTTCGGCGGTAGGCTGATTGAACTGAGTGGACCAGCTCAGACCGCTGTTCATCGTGATATTGGCACCGCCGTCATTGGCCTGGATCCAGATGGTGGTATCATTTGGATTGATCCAGATGTCATGATTGTCACCGTGCGGAGTGGAAAGCGATCTCCAGGTTTTGCCCCCGTCGAAAGAGCGTTGAAACCGGAGTGAATTATTGTAAACCGTATTTGCGTCCTTGGGATTTGCGTAGATATTGGTGTAATAAAAAGGCCGATTGGTCAGGTTAGAATTATCCGATACGAACTCCCAGCTGTCTCCCCGATCCGAAGAGCGATAGAGCCCACCTTGATTATCCGAAGCTTCAATATTGGCATACACAACTTCCGGATCCGCCGGAGAAACTGCAAAATCAATCTTTCCGGTCAGGCCTGTCGGAAGGCCTTTAGTCAATTTAGTCCAGTTTTTACCTCCGTCTGTGGAGCGATAGACCCCGCCTTCAGAGGATCCAGAAGTAATCGTCCAGGGCTTTCGCTCCCCGCGCCAAGCACCAGCATAAATGGTATTGGGATCATCCGGAGCCAACTCCAAATCCGAAATTCCCACACTGTCCGAATGGTAAAATACCTTTTCCCAATTAGCACCTCCATCTAGGGTCTTAAATACGCCTCGCTCGGTATTTTTATCAAAAGCCTGCCCGATGGCAGCCACATAGACTACGTCCGGATTATCCGGATGAATCTCTACCGCCCCGATCTGACCGGCATTCTTTAGCCCGACAAACTTCCAGGTTTTCCCCTCATCTTCTGATTTGAAGACGCCCTTACCTGTAATCACATTCGACCGAAGACCATCTGAACCGGTCCCTACATAGATGATTTCGGGTTTTTTCTGATAAACGGAAATAGCCCCAATTGAGGGAGTGGGAAAATAGCCATCAGAAATATTCTTCCAAGTCATTCCATAATCTTCCGTTTTCCAGACTCCTCCACCAGTGGCACCCATGTAGAAATGGGAAGGTTTTGATTCGACTCCTTCCACTGCCGTCACCCGGCCACCTCGAAGTGGACCAACATTCCGGAATCGATAAGTATCAAGAATTTGACTGAGATCTTGTGAAAACCCTAGCAAAGAGCAGGTAAAAAGAATAACTGTGGCGAATAATTTTTTAAGCATAGAAATCAAAGTTAGCTCAAAAAGATAGGGTGAATTCTCTAAATATCTCAGCAAAAATTATAAGAATGGAAATGAAATCAGGTTTACAGTCATTTTAAACCTAGTTGAAAAAAATGACCGTGGGAGGCAAATCAATCCGCCAAACTATTCAAATGAAGCACTGTAGATAAATAGTTTTACTCCAAGTGGTGGTAATCGAGACTATGCTCCTCCTCTAGGGCCTTCTGAATTTCCTCCGGGATCTCAGGCACAGGTTCTGTAAACAATTTCAGTTCACCATCTTTCCTGACATAGTAGATATTCCTTTTCCACTCGTCTTTAGTTTCGTCGGCATCTTCGCGGTAGTGGGCTCCTCTGGATTCCTCCCGAAGTAGGGCTCCTTTTAAGGTAGCTTCTGCTGCAAGCATGATAAAGGAAAGATTGCAGGCTTTTTCCCAGACCTCCGTATCTAAAGAAAGATCTTTTGCTTCTGAAGAAGCTTTTAATTCTGTAAGTTCTCTTAATTTTTCAAGGCCTTTTTCCAGGCTTTCTTTTTTCCTGATTATACCTGCATGCTTCCAGAGTAAATCCCTAATCTCCTTTGTAAGCTCTTCGATATTTCGGCTACTCAGCCGGTGGACGGTAGAAGCAGTTTTTTCAAATCCTTCTTTTATGAGCTCCTCTCCCAGCTCCACTTTAGGAAAAGAGTTGACCTCGCGGTTCAGATAAGATCCGATGATCTGACCAAAAACCACGGTTTCTGCCAGAGAATTTCCTCCCAGCCGATTAGCTCCATGTACTCCAGCTGTAGCTTCGCCAACTGCAAAGAGCCCTGAAACTGTGGTTTGTCCGGTTTCAAAATTGATACGAAGCCCGCCCATTGCATAATGGGAAGTGGGCGCGACCTCTACAGGTTCTTTTGTAAAGTCTATCCCTTCTTCATCAAAGCGATTGACAAGTTTTGGTAAACGTTCTTTGATATAGTCCGCTTCTTTGTGCGAAATATCAAGCCAGACTCCTCCATTTTCTGTGCCTCTACCAGCCTCTATTTCTCTGAAAATAGCCCTGGCCACTACATCCCTGGCATCGAGCTCCATCTTTTCCGGGGAATAATTTTCCATAAAACGCTCCTTGTCCTTGTTGAGCAAGTGACCGCCTTCACCTCGGACAGCTTCTGAAACCAACCGGCCCGACATATGCTCAGGAGTGACCATCCCTGTGGGATGAAACTGAACCAGTTCCATATCCTGCATGACCGCACCTGCTTCCAAACCCAATCCCGCATTATCGGCAGTGTTTTCATCAGGTCTTGAGGTGCTGCGGTTATAGATAGAGGCAAATCCTCCACAGGC
>CAZFSC010000007.1:12294-13827 GCA_964521585.1 uncultured Limnohabitans sp. | reverse complement strand
GCTTTTGGATTGCATAGAAACTGGCCCTCCCGCAAAGTGTCTGCTGCATGGATCTGCCAGGTATCTTCTTCATCGAGATTTGCCAAGGAAGCATTGATCCCACCAGCTGCCCATTTGGTATGAGCGTCTCCATAGGCCCTTTTTGAAAGTATGAGACAATTTTGTCCGCCTTGAATTATTTCTATGGCTGTACGTAGGCCTGCCGCGCCCTGACCGATGATCAGAATGTCTGTATGTATTTTTTGGTATTTCATTGTGAGGAAATTTTGGGTAGTATCCTATTAAGAACTTAAACCTGAAATAAGAATATACAAAAAACATAGCTTAGTTTTGGGAAAAGCCAGCTAAAAAGTCTTTTGTAAAGCTGAATCCCTTTAAAATTTCATTTCACCTTTCCAGTTAGCTTTAAAAGTTGAGGTCTTTTAATTGGCTTGGGGTCTATTGCTAATGCATTTTTTTAGTAAAATATTTTTTAAGAAATCATCTGAAATCAAGGATTGACTTGTTTTTTTGAGTAAAAATTAAATCGGCCTCCTCTTTTCCCTAAAATCGCACAGCTAACTTCCTTGATGTTGTCAGGAATTGGCGAATATCCAAATAACCCAATGAAGCATATAGAAACTGAAATTATCATCAATTCGGACATTTCAACAGTTTGGAATGTTCTATTGAATTTTGAAAATTATCCCAATTGGAATCCTTTTATAAAATCAATTACTGGAGAAAAAGCTGTTAGAAAAAAATTGACGGTGTCAATAAAACCACCTGATGGAAATGGAATGACATTCAAGCCGGTCATTTTAAAATTGGAACCAAATCAGGAATTCCGATGGAAAGGTAAACTTGGGGTAAAGGGTATTTTTGATGGAGAACATTACTTTGTTTTAGAACAATTGGATGATAATCGTACTAAATTTATTCATGGTGAAATTTTCAGTGGATTTCTCGTTGCCTTGATGGGCGGTGCCTTGGACAAAACCAAAACCGGATTTGAGCTTATGAATGAATCGCTAAAGAAAGCATGCGAGAACAGAAAATAGCTTAGGCCAAAATTACGTACAGCCACAGGCCGATGAAATGCTGAGTTTTGAATTTTACAGGCATTTCAGTAGCGATTTGAATTTGAAAAAATAGAATAAGACTTCTGGGATTATATTCTTAAATAATAAAATGGGGACCAAACAAATTTTTGAAAGAAGTGCCAATGAAGTCTTTGAAGACCATCTTAAACTTGCCCAAGAAGGTAAACTTGAAGAAGATCTTGAGAGGAATTGCGCTGAAGATATCGTTCTATTGACTAATTATGGCACATTCTATGGCCATGATGGCGTGCGGGAGGCTGCCGAATTACTGAACCGCCAACTTCCAAATGGCAGCTACAATTACAAACTTAAAGTGTGCCATGATAATATGTGCTTCCTTCATTGGACTGGAGATTCTGAAAAATCTCATATTGAAAATGGAGCTGATTCATTTTTGATCGAGAAGGGGAAAATTAAGATTCAGACGATATTTTATACCGTTATAAAAAAA
>CAZFSC010000007.1:0-12194 GCA_964521585.1 uncultured Limnohabitans sp. | reverse complement strand
TAAATTGCGACATGTCCCTTAGGAAAATTCCCCTCTTAGTGTTTTTTGTATTTTTTTCGAGTCAGGCAAGTTCCCAAAGCTTCATCAAAAAATACATCAACAGTATCATAAATGACACCTCAGATGTCAGCAAACCTCAGTTTTTGGTATACCCTACTTTGGCTTATGCACCTGAAACAAGCTGGGAAATAGGGCTTTCCTCGCTGCTGGTTTATTATGCAAAAAGAGATACATCCAACCGACTCAGCGAAATCAACGGCTTCACTTTTCTTACTTTGGAAAACCAGTATGGGCTCTGGTTTGATCACGCTATTTATTCCGACCGCAACAAGTGGTTTTCTCTTGGAAGAATCAGATTACAAAGCTTCCCTTTGAAATATCACGGCATCGGGATTGATTCTCCAGAAAATTACCTGGCCCTGGTAGATGCCAATCAGATCATGATCAAAGAGAGACTGCTTCACGAACTACGCCCCAATCTATATTTCGGCGTCGAAGTGGATTTTCAGCGAATGTCACAAGTAGAGTTCGAACCTGCCCAAGAAGCTCCTCAATTCACCCTCCCGTTGGGTAATGCAGGCTCAACCAATTTTGGAGTAGGAGGCGGAATTGTCTATGATGATAGACATAATGTCTTGAATGTGAGAAAAGGCAATTTTGCAGAGTTGGCTTATCTGAAATATTCTCCTGCTATCAGCTCATTTGGCTTCAGTGCAGTGCTAATGGATACAAGGATTTTTAGACCGGTGGGTGAGAATAGTGTTTTCGCCTGGCAGGCAATTGGCCAGTTTTATTCGGGGGATGTTCCTTTCAACCAACTTTCATTATTGGGCGGAGATAGCATGATGAGGGGATATTATCTAGGGAGGTTTCGGGACAAAAACCAAATAGCAACCCAAGTAGAATTCAGAATGTTGCCCTTGCCTCTGGGATTTTCTAAAAGGATCGGTGCTTCGTTATTCGCCGGAACCGGAACAGTATTTCCAGAATTTTCCTTGGCATCGATCGATAAATTTGTATGGTCAGCAGGAGGTGGGTTACGGTTTTTACTTTTTCCTAAAAAAGACATCTATACCCGGTTTGATCTGGCATTTACCCAAGAAGGATCTGGATTTTACTTATTCATTGGTGAGGCTTTTTAGCATCTCGCAGGGTTTGGCTTCTTGAGGCTTGAGACATCACAAAGCCAGAATTTGATTATGAATTCAAATCAATCGGGAAGTGCAAATGCCACATAAGCATCTCCGCTTTTGGTACCTTTGCCTCCTCCGCAGGCAATAACGAGATATTGCTTTCCATTTTTGGAGTAAACTGCAGGAGTAGCATGTCCAGAGGCCGGAAGTTCTGCTTGCCAAAGCAGGGCGCCCGTTTCTTTATCAAAAGCCCGGATTTTTTCATCTTTCGTAGCAGCGATAAATAGAACTCCACCGGCGGTGGTCACTGGTCCACCATAATTCTCTGTTCCTGTTGGGGCAAAACCCTGAGCACTCAATGAATCTATTTCACCCAGAGTCACCTGCCATTTTTTCTTGCCTGAATTCATATCAATGGCTGTCAGTAATCCCCAGGGAGGATTGGAACCGTATAGCCCATCTTCGGTTACTAGTTTTTTATAGCCATCCATGTAGTAACGCGGATAAAGCTGCGCAGACTGGGATTGAAGTTCCTTTTTATCCTCTTTATCCACAGCTTTATCGAGCAGAAAATCCACCAAAATGGCTTTTTCTTCTTTGGAAATATGGTCAAATGAAGGCATGGCACCTCTACCTTTGCGGAGCAAAACATCCAGTGAATCGAACGTATATCGATCTTTCAGGCCTATCAGACTTGGCACCGTAGGAAGATTGCCCTTTCGTTCTATCCCATGGCAATTGCCACAATAATTGGTATAAACGGACTGACCTATATTTTCAAAATCTGCATTTGCGGTCATGCTGATCATCCAGGGAACCTGATTCGCATTTACATATAATGTCTGCGTAGTAGGATCAAAAGAGGCTCCACCCCATTCTCCTCCACCGTCCATGCCCGGAAAAAGAACAATGGGATGATCGGCATTTGGCGGGAGCCAGGTATCTCCCATTAGTGCATTTGTAAGCTGTCTGCGAATATCGGCCTCCCATTCTGGGTTGAGATTGAGTACATCAGAATCCTGAAAAGTCATTTTCATAAAAGGCTCAGGCAAGGTAGGTATTGGCTGCGTGGGCGAAGTGATCTCCCCTGGCAGCGTAGATTGGGTAGTCGGCGTTTCCACTATAGGCCAAACAGGTTCCCCTGTGACCCGATCAAATACGTACGTGTACCCTTGTTTGGAGATTTGGGCCACCGCGTCGATCCATTTACCATCTTTATTAATCCGGATCAGATTAGGGTTAGCCGGGAAATCCCGATCCCATACGTCATGATGCACCGCCTGAAAATGCCAGATCCGTTGGCCCGTCTCCGCATCAAGTGCCAGCAGGGAATTTGCGTAGAGATTATCTCCGGCCCGGTATCCTCCCCAAAAGTCATAGGTTGCCGATCCGGTTGGTACAAAGACTATCCCGCGATTCTTGTCCAAAGTCATTCCTGCCCAGTTATTTGCTCCACCGATTTGGGTGATGTGTTTTGAATCCCAGGTTTGATACCCTTCTTCGCCTTCGTGTGGGATGGTATGAAAAATCCATTCTCGCTTGCCTGTCCGGATGTTGTAAGCTCGAATGTGGCCGGGAGCCGCATCAAGTCCTTCAGACAGGCGCATTCCCAGAATCAGTAAATCTTTGTAAACTACCCCAGGTGCGTTTGCGACAATTAAAAAATCCTCCTGATCCGTATCCAGATCTTTTCGCAAATCCACTTTCCCCTCATCACCAAAACTTTTGATTGGATTACCCGTCATTGCATCCACTGCCATCAACCAATTGCCCGCACCGAATAAAATCCTTCTATCATCACCATCCTCCCAATAGCTCACTCCGCGGTTGGTTCCAGCCCAGCTATTTTCTCCTCCCAAGACTTCAAAAGGATCAAACCGCCAGACTTCTTCGCCCGAAGCAGCATCAAGCGCAAATACATTCAATTTTGGAGTAGAGCCATATAGCAAGCCATTGACGATAATGGGCTGGCACTGAATCTGTGAGCGCTCTCCTGCATCCCCGGTGTGATAGGTCCAAGCTACTTCCAGATTTGCCACATTTTTGGTCGTGATTTGGTTCAAAGAAGAATACCGGGATCCATCCTCCGGCCCTCCATAGTGTGACCAATCGGTATAATCAATTTCCCTTTCTTTGTTCTGACAGGCAGAAAGCAAAAGAATAGAGGATAAAATCACAAGTGAGCTTCGTCTCATAAAGTCTGAAATAGTAAAGCCGCTAGGCCTTTGATTTTTTTGTGCTTTTAATCGATTTGGGGCGAGTGACCAGTTCATATTTTTCGTCATAATCTTTGCGAAGCGTCCCGAAAATCCGATCCCAAATGAGCGTATAAAGCCCATAATTTCCATGAAAATGCTGATGATGCTGATTGTGGGCAGTGCTGGTACTTATCCATTTGCCAATATATGTCTTATTGAATCTGGAAGGCAGGAGCTCAAACCCTAGATGTCCATATACATTGAAGAAAAACTGAAAAAGTAAAAATAAACCCAGCGCCGGAGGATATACAGGCAAGGTAAATGCAATCAGGCCAATAATCCCTGCCTCGATCACCGCTTCAAAAGGATGAAATGCATAGGCGGTCCAAGGGGACGGATTGGTGGAAAGATGATGGATACGGTGCACATACCTGAATAAGCGCGGATGATGCATCAGTCGGTGGGTAGCGTAGAAGTATGCATCATGAATAAGTAACATCAGCGGAAAAGTGAGGTAAAAATAAAAAGCCCCATACTTGTCCCATGGAGAATATAGGTTGGAAAAGTCCCGGAAGACAATGAAAACAAGCGTAGCAATCGTGGCGAAAATTACTATCGTCAATAATGAATAGCCTATGTCTCTTGAATAATGTTTCCAGTTGGGAAATAAACTTTGATTTCTCCGATGAGCCAAAACCTTGTTTAGGAGAAAATAAAAAATCAAAAATACCAGTCCTGCAATCACAAAGTAGCGTGTGGTCGTCTGTGTTGCGATTCTTATCCAGCGATATCCAAATTCTTCCCAGTGCATGGTTCTTTTCTGATGCTCCTTAAAGTTTGCAATAACCGATTTTCATACTATTAAAAAACACAGATTAATTGAAAATACCTATTCTGAGCCAATCGTAATCTGTAGCCCTTCATCCAGTAATTCACATGGATAAGTTTGCAAATCAGAGCAAACTCCTGCTTTTACCTGACCGGTTGCAAGGTCAAACCGATATTGATGCAATGGACAGATCAGCTCCCCGATTGCATTGATATTTGCCTGCAGAAGGGAAGCTCCCCGATGTGGGCATTGCGTCTGAAAGGCAAAGAATTTTTCACCGATCCGAAGTAATCCGATAAACTGATCCCCAACTTGTACTTTCTTGATGCAGTGCTCAGGTACCAAGTTCAGCATATGTGCTCTGGATTTCCCTAAAGTATATTGTCGCATTCAAATGAGTTTAAAATTTAATCTTAGCCAAAACTTCTGGTATAATATGAGTTGTATTTTTCAGGATTCTTGGACAACTTGACTTATTCCTTTATCCAAAAAACGAATCTATGAAAACTATACTGCTTTTGACCCTTTTGTTTTTCTCCACTTGGGTAAGCGCCCAGAATCTGGAAGGAGCTTGGAGAATGACTCATAAAAACGGAAATGAAGTCACTGACGTGGAATATATTAAGATCTACCAGGATGGCTACTTTTCTTTTGGAGCGGTTCAGCGCTCAGACAATCATTTTATAGCTGCGGGAGGAGGTCCTTATACCGTTGATGGGGAACATTATGAAGAAACTCTAGATTTTTTCACTTTGAATCCGCTGATGGTTGGCCTTTCTACTCCCTTCAATATGGATTTAGTAAACGGTAAAATGGTTATATCCAGCAATACCAATAATGGAATTCTGGTTGAAATCTGGGAAAAAATTTCAGATAAAGAAGATGAGCTCAGCGGCAATTGGGTGATCACCGGCAGAAAACGTGGGGAGGAGATATCCAGATCTGTACCCGGGGCGAGGAGAACCGTGAAAATCCTGGGAGGAGGAAGATTTCAGTGGATTGCTTTTAATTCAGAAACCAAGGAATTTTCGGGTACCGGAGGTGGCACCTATACTGCAGAGAATGGAAAATATGTGGAGAAGATTACTTTTTTCTCCCGTGACGATAGCCGTGTAGGTGCAGAATTGAAATTTGACTATAAAGTAATTGACGGAGAGTGGCACCACAGTGGGTTGAGCTCCACGGGAACTCCTATCTATGAGATTTGGACTCCTTATGCCATCGGATATCCGGGAAAGTAATTCAAAATTGAAGCTACAACTTTTCTAAGTCAGACTTTTCCGCATTCTAAACATAAAAGGAGCTTTGCAGCTCCTTTTTTTTATGCTTCTACCGAGTAGAGTTCCTTTAATTGATTGATGGTGTAGTCCACTTCTTCGATCTTGGTAAACCGGCTGAATGAAAATCTTACCGCATCCCGTTCCGGGGTATGATTCAGTGCTCGAAGGACATGTGAGCCTACAGTCGCTCCGCTGCTGCAAGCAGATCCTCCGGAGGCAGATATTCCTGCCAGATCCAGGTTAAACAGGAGCATTCCCCGATTGGCTTCTGAGGCAGGGAGACTGATATTCAAAACTGTATATAAGCTTTTCTCCAAATCCCCCGAAAGACCATTGAAAAGAACACCAGGGATCTCCTGACTGATTTTCTGAATAAAATACTTCTTTAGCTCCTTGATTTGCGATTCATGCGCTGCCATTTCCTCGTAGGCTATTTCCAAAGCTTTGGCAACACCGATGATCCCGATCACATTTTCAGTACCTCCTCGCATATTTCTTTCCTGGGCACCTCCGTGGATGAACGGATGAATCTTTTTATCTTTTCTGACATAGAGAAATCCTGCGCCTTTGGGTCCATGAAATTTATGTGCTCCAGCCACTATGGCATCTACAGGCAGTGCCTTCAGATCATGAACATAATGTCCGACCGTCTGAACCGTATCTGAATGAAAGAATGCGTCATATTCCCGGGCCAAGGATCCGATTCGGTCAAGATCGTTGATATTTCCTATCTCATTATTCGCATGCATCAGCGAAATCAGACTCCTGGGATTGGCTTTCAGCAAATCCTCCAGCTGTCCAAAATCAATTTCACCTTTCTCATTGACATCCAGAATACTCAGTTTGATATGGCCTTTTTTCGCACAAGCTTCCAGAGTATGCAAAACAGCATGATGCTCAATTGGAGAAGTGATGGCGTGGGCGATGCCATGACTTTCTATTCCACAGACGATTGCTGTATTATCAGCCTCAGTACCACCGGAGGTAAAAAAAATCTCTGAGGGACTGGCATTTAGCAATTCCGCCACTTTCTTTCTGGATTTCTCGATGGCATTCCGGACCTCACGCCCATGACTGTGGACCGAAGATGGGTTGCCAAAATGATTTCTCATAAAAGGTAGCATGGCCTCGATCACCCGATCATCCATGGCTGTAGTCGCGGCATTGTCTAAATATACTTTCATTCTCAGGCTGGGTTTATAACCAAGTCAAATTTATCATTGACTCAATTCTGGATTTTAAGCTCAAATCAACGAAGCGCTAATTACTTCTTTGATATCCTGTATGATCTTTTTTGCGAGGTGATCTGCAGTTGCTTCTGAATCCGATTCAGAGTAAATCCGAATGATGGGTTCAGTATTTGATTTACGCAAATGTACCCATTCCTTTTCGAAATCTATTTTGACACCATCTATATCGTTGATATCATGTTTTTTATACCGCTCTTTGATCTCCAACAAAATCTTGTCAACGTCGATTTCCGGAGTCAATTCGATTTTGTTTTTTGAAATGTAATAGTTGGGATAGCTGGCTCGAAGTCTGGAAATCGACTTTCCAAAATTTGCCAAATGTGTCAGAAACAAACCTATTCCAACTAAAGCATCTCGACCGTAATGAGAGGCTGGATAAATAATACCTCCATTACCCTCACCGCCTATTACTGCTTCGACGGCTTTCATCTGATTGACCACATTCACTTCACCCACTGCAGAAGCAGTATAGGTCCCACCTCTTTTTTCTGTGACATCCCGAAGTGCTCTTGTGGAGCTTAAATTGGATACGGTGTTACCTTTAGTTTTGGACAATACATAGTCGGCTACCGCTACCAATGTATATTCTTCGCCAAACGGAGATCCGTCTTCATTGATAAAAGCCAAGCGATCCACATCCGGATCGACCACAATGCCCAAATCAAAACTTCCTTTCTCCAATTTCTGACAGATGTCACGGAGATTCTCTGGAAGAGGCTCAGGATTGTGAGGGAAATGGCCATTTGGGTTACAGTACATCTCCTCGATGACTTCTACTCCAAGTGCTCGGAGCAGCTTTGGCACTACGATACCACCTGTAGAATTGACTGCATCCACCACAATCTTGAAATTTCTAGCTTTGATCGCTTCTACATCCACCAATTCCAAATCCAAGACGTGCTGAATATGTCTATCCATGTAGTCGTGAAGAATTTTATAATGGCCCAGTTTCTTGACTTCGGCAAACGAAAAATCTTCCTTCTCCGCTTTACCCAGAATATCTTTTCCTTCCAGATCAGAGATAAACTCTCCCTTGGAATTGAGCAATTTCAGGGCATTCCATTGAATCGGATTATGGCTGGCGGTCAGGATTATTCCACCACCGGCATTTTCCCAAGGCACGGCCAATTCTACAGTAGGTGTTGTACTAAGCCCTAAATCGATGACATCGATACCCATCCCTTGCAAGGTAGAAGCAACAAGGTTGGAAACCATCTGTCCAGAGATTCTGGCATCGCGGCCGATGACTACTTTTGGATTACCGGTTTTTTCGATGACCCATGCGCCATAAGCAGCTGCGAATTTGACAATATCTATAGGAGTCAGTCCATCGCCGGCTTTTCCTCCAATGGTACCCCTGATTCCAGAGATTGATTTAATAAGAGACACGAAATTTTGATTAATTGTTAAAAAGAGAAATTTGCCTTCGGCAACAGAAATATTGATTACTTAAACTTGGCCAAAACCTTATCCACTTCATTGTCAGGATTACCACAGGAAGTGTTGGAATCCACGGTTTTACCACAATATGAACAGGTACCCCCATCCTTATTCAAATAGGGATTTTGGGAGGCACATGTACCTTTAAACTCACCGTTTTTGAGAAAAAGAAGCCTCACAGACATCAGAATGAAGAATAATGCTACTAGACCGAGGGTTAAGAATACTGTTGCCATAACGAATAATATTGCGCAAATTTAAAGCTTTACTTCGAAAACGTCCATACATCCCGCATAGTTTCCTACCCCATGTCAAATTTGAGTACAAGAGCCGAGCAGCTGGCAGCCTTTGATCGATTACTGACCATCATGGACGAGCTGAGAGCGCAATGTCCCTGGGATAAAAAACAGACAACCGAAAGTCTGAGGCATCTGACTATTGAAGAAACTTTTGAACTTTCGGATGCAATTTTAGAAGGCAATCCTGAGGAAATCAAAAAGGAACTAGGAGATATTTTGCTACACTTGGTCTTTTATGCCAAGATCGGTTCTGAAGAAGGCAATTTTGACATCAAAACCCTCATCGATGCCCTCTGTGACAAATTGATCCGAAGGCACCCGCATATTTACGGCGATGTCAAGGTAGCTGACGATGAAGCTGTCAAACAAAATTGGGAAAAAATCAAACTTCAGGAAAAAGGCAATGTTTCTGTCTTGGGTGGTGTACCAAGATCTCTTCCTGCCTTGATCAAAGCCATGCGGATTCAGGAGAAAGCTCGTGGAGTAGGATTCGACTGGGAGGAGAAAAATCAGGTCTGGGAAAAAGTAGAAGAAGAAATGCAGGAATTCAAAGCCGAATTCAATGCTGCAGAGGAGGGAGAAATAGATAAGGAAAAAGCGTCAGGTGAATTTGGAGATCTCTTGTTTTCGTTGATCAATTATGCCCGGTTTATTGACATCAATCCTGAGGAAGCTCTGGAACGAACCAACCTCAAATTCATCAAAAGATTTCAATACCTGGAAAAAGCTGCATCAGAGAGCGGCAAAAGCCTGAGTGAAATGACTCTGGCAGAAATGGACGTGTACTGGAACGAGGCCAAAAAGAAATAAATCTTTAGAAGCTCAGGAATATCTTATTGAAGAATCGCTTACACATTAATAAATATCTATTAAAATCGAATAAAATGTCTAGTCAAATCATCTTTACCAAGGAAGCTCCTGCTCCAATCGGCCCTTATTCTCAGGCAGTTTTAGCCGGCAACACCTTATATGTGTCCGGTAATATTGCCCTGGATCCGGAAACCGGAGAATTGATCAATGAAAATATCACAGAGGAGACGCATGCAGTAATGAAAAACATGGAAGCTATTCTCAGAGCTGCGGATTTTTCATTTGCCAACGTGGTAAAATGCACTATTTTTATTAAAAACATGGATGAATTTGCTACCATCAATGAGGCTTATGGCCAATATTTTAAATCCAACCCTCCTGCCCGCGAAACGGTTGAAGTAAGTAAGCTGCCAAAAAATGTAAATGTGGAAATCTCCTGTATTGCAGTAAAATAATAAAGACTCTTGAATTTATTTCCTTACCATAGCGAAACTCTAGTCAGCGCTTTTTCCAAAAAAGAAGTGCTTGATCAGCTGGAGCGTGTGACTATGGAAGTCAATTACCTTGATCGAAGGACCCAGGGTCAACCCGGAGTTTTATTCAATGGAATAATCGGTCAAAATAGCTTTCGAATCTCCAAAGTGGTGGATAAAGGGGATACTTTCCTGCCCCTGATACTTGGTAAGGTGGAAGAAACGCCACTGGGAAGTATTATTTTCCTGAATTATCGTTTATTCCCCGGTGCGATTTTCTTCCTGGCCTTTTGGTCAGTAATTCTTGTGGGTATTGGTTTCTATTTTAGTTTTGGAGAGGTGAATTACATCAGCGCTGGTATTTGCTTCAGCCTTGCAATAGCCAATTACGGCCTTGCCCTGTTTTTTTTCAATCGTCAGTTAAAATCCTCCCAGAAGGTTTTCCATCAGCTGATCAATTTTCAGAAAAGGGAATGATTCGTTGGAATGATCAAATTCCATTCGATTTTCTACGATTGAATTTTAGAGAAAAAAGCATTTGAATTAATTTAGCACAGCGAATTTTAATCCTTTAAATCCAAGATATGAGCATTCGAATCGAAAAAGACACGATGGGGCCAGTAGAAGTGCCTGCAGATAAGTATTGGGGGGCACAGACCCAGCGATCCATCAATAATTTCAAAATTGGAGGGGAGAAAAACCGGATGCCAATTGAAATCATCCATGCCTTTGCCATCTTAAAGAAAGCTGCAGCTCAGACCAACGCAGAACTGGGTGTGCTCGCTGCCGACAAAGCTGAAATCATCGGCAAAGTGTGTGATGAGATTTTAGCCGGAAAGCATGATGATCAATTCCCGCTGGTAGTCTGGCAGACAGGTTCGGGTACACAATCCAATATGAACTCCAATGAAGTGATCGCTTATCGGGCACATGTGCTATTGGGAGGCTCACTGGAAGATGAGAAGAAGAAAATTCACCCAAATGACGATGTCAATAAATCCCAGTCCTCCAATGACACCTATCCTACTGCGATGCATATTGCGGCTTACAAAATGGTAGTGGAGACTACCATTCCAGGTGTACAAAAACTTCGGGACACGCTGGATGCCAAAGCAAAGAAATTTAAAGATGTGGTGAAAATAGGACGTACGCACTTTATGGATGCTACTCCTTTGACTTTGGGGCAGGAGTTCAGTGGATATGTTGCCCAGTTAGACCATGGGATCAAAGCACTGAAAAATACCCTTTCACACCTTTCTGAACTGGCACTCGGCGGTACTGCGGTAGGAACCGGTATGAATACTCCAAAAGGCTATTCTGAACTTGTGGCAGAGAAAATAGCAAAACTTTCAGGGCTTCCGCTGGTGACTGCACCTAATAAATTTGAAGCCCTGGCTGCACATGATGGGATGGTAGAATCCCACGGTGCTCTAAAGCAATTGGCTGTCTCTCTGATGAAAATCGCAAACGACATCCGCATGCTTTCCTCCGGACCAAGATGTGGAATCGGTGAAATATTAATTCCCGAAAACGAGCCCGGATCTTCAATCATGCCTGGAAAAGTAAATCCTACTCAGGTGGAAGCTATGACTATGGTAGCTGCTCAGGTCATGGGAAATGATGTAGCGATCTCCATCGGCGGTTCCAATGGCCACTTCGAATTGAACGTTTTCAAACCGCTGATCGCCGCTAATTTCCTCCAATCTGCCCGCTTAATCGGAGATGCCTGCGTCTCCTTCAATGACAATTGCGCAGTGGGCATTGAACCGAATCATTCCATGATTCAGGAACATCTGGAAAACTCCCTGATGCTGGTGACTGCATTGAATCCACATATAGGCTATGAAAATGCTGCGGCAATTGCCAAAAAAGCCCATAAAGAAGGCACCAGTCTCAGGGAAGCTGCCATTGCCTTGGATTTGGTTACTTCCGAACAATTCAGTGAATGGGTAAAACCTGAAGACATGACTGGAAGCTTGAAATAAGCTTCCGGCTAGTCCAAAAATAAAAGGCTTTCCAAATTCATCATTGGAAAGCCTTTTTTTATTTTCTGAGCGATCTTGCCCCATTATTCATTTGGAGTCAGCGGATTTGATTTTCTGATTAACCCATCTGGCAACTCTCCTTCAGTACTCGCCACTACAGTACATACCGTGGCATCACCGGTGACATTGACCACTGTTCGGAACATATCTAAAATTCGATCAGGAGCAATAATCAATGCAATACCAGCTGCGGGCACCCCGATTGATTCCAAAACAATAATCAACATGATCAATCCTGCACCAGGAACCCCTGCCGATCCTATGGAAGCCAAAGTTGCTGTCAATACTATCATCAACTGCTGTGTAAGCGTCAGTTCCATCCCCAAAGCCTGCGCAATGAAAACCGCTGCTACACCCTGGTAGAGACTTGTCCCATCCATATTAACAGTCGCTCCCAATGGCAACACGAAACTGGACACCTCTTCCGACACCTCAAG
>CAZFSC010000006.1:17057-61315 GCA_964521585.1 uncultured Limnohabitans sp. | reverse complement strand
ATCGCGGTGGGCTGTCCATTTTGCCTGACCATGATGACTGATGGGGTAAAAAATAAAGAGCGGGAGGCCGATGTCAAAGTCTTAGACCTTGCAGAAATGATTGCCAAGGATATGGGAATTTAATGAAGTGAATTGATCCGCCATCTTGAGGTGGCATTAATCTAAGCATGCTGCAATGAAAATAGAGATCGTTGAATTCGTTTTTGAATCCAAAAATCAGGCAATCTATAAATCCTGGCTTCACCCTAAATAAGGCGGTTTCCAAAAAACAACAACCTGTTTTAATTGATCATAAAGTCGCATGAATCAATTTGACCCTTTTTGCCGTTAGGTAGAAAGGGTTTTTCTTTACCAAAAATTTAAATTCATGTACGTTCCATTTCAACAACTGCCTCCACTTTCGAGAATCTGGGTTTACCAGGCTGAAAGGAAATTTTCTTCCAAAGAAATCAATATGATCCAGGATGAACTTCGGCAATTCTGCGATGGCTGGAATACCCACGGTAATCTGATGCCAACCTCTTTCCAAATAATGGAAAATCAGATCATCATTTTGGGAGTGGATGAAAGTAATCTTGGGGCAAGTGGATGCTCGATCGACAGTTCAGTCAGGACTTTGAGACAGCTAGAAAAAACCCTTGATGTCAACTTAACTGATCAGGGAAAGGTAAGCTCCAAAAAACATGAAGGAGAAGTAATCGTTTATCCAGCCTTAGGAATCAAGTCGAAAGTATTGTCAGGCGAGATCGAAGCCGATACTTTGGTAATTAATCCGATGGTGAAATTCAAAAAAGACCTGGAAAATGTCTGGATTTCAGCGAATGAAAGTTGGCTTAACAAATACTTTCCAAATTAATTAGTAATATTCAGAAAAGAACAACCACAGCAATTCAGATGAAAAACCATTTTTTATGGATTAGTCTTATTCTCCTGTTCGGAGTAAGCTCCTGTAAGAGTCTTCAGGAAAAAGGCAATGAGCAATACCTCTCCGGACAGTATCAGTTTGCCATCAACACATTCGCCCAAATTCTGAGGAACGACTCCAGTAACCTAGAGGCAAATAAAATCATAGCAGAAAGCTACCGCCTTTCAAATCGGGTCGAAGAAGCCGCTCCCTATTACCAAACGCTAATCTCGGAGGATCCTACTTTTGAAAATTACTACCGGCTTGGCTTAAGCCTTAAAGCTCAAGGAAAAAAAGAAGAGGCCAAAGAAGCTTTTCAAGCTGCGAAAGACCTTACCCAGAATGAAGTATATCTAGCAGAGTCCAACAGGCAGTTAGAAGCTATTCGTTTTTCGGAAGGGATTGCCAATTATTGGCCCAACCATGTTTTAGTAAATTACAAAGAACTTAATACTCCTGCCCACGATTATGCACCGGTTAATTCGGAAAATTTTGTCTATTTCACGAGCGGACGCCAAGCTTCAGGGTTATACCCTGCCGATGGCACACCGTACACAAAACTTTTCCGAACCCGGGCAGATGGAATCAAGATTGATGTGGATGCGGTACAACCTCTCCCTGAATTTCAAAATGAAGAAGGCTTAAATCAAGGTGCAATTGCGATAAGTCCTGACGGAAATACAATCATTTATAGCCGGGGAAATTCCACCTCGCCCAAAGACCTACCTGAAACCGCCTTGTTTGCCTCTTATTTCAGAGGTGGCGGATTTACCCAGCCAATCTGGATGCCTGTCAATGAAGATGAGTTTTGGTGGAACTCAACCCCTGCCTTCAGTCCGGATGGTTCAGTGCTCTATTTTGCCTCCAACAGACCCGGAGGATATGGAGGAATCGATCTCTATAAGGCTACCAAACTGGCAAATGGTGATTTTGGAAATGCAGTAAACTTGGGACCAAACATCAATACCCCAGGCAACGAACTTTTCCCCCGACCTGCTCCTGACGGAAAATTTTTCTTTTCCTCAGACGGACATCCGGGCTTTGGCAAACTTGATCTTTTCGTAGCCCAAACGGATGAATCTGGAAAGCAGGTCATCATCAATCTGGGAGAAAACTTCAATAGCAATCAGGATGACTTTGGGGTTTTCTTTACAAATTATCCGAAAGAGGGATACATTTCTTCGAATCGAGAAGGTGGCGAAGGAAACGATGATATTTATTTTTTCGAGGATAAGACGCCCAAACCAAAAATCATAAATGTACTACTCAACGTATTTACTAAAGAGCGGGTAGCAGGTCAGCCCGATCGGGTACTCGAGCAGACGCGAGTAGTGCTCTATGACGGGAATAACAAGCAAATCGGAGGAGACTTTTCAAATACCAACGGTCGGGTCCGATTTACCTTGGAGCCTACCTCTAACTATACGATCATAGCTTCCAAAAATGGCTATTTCTCCAAATCTGTTCCGTACAGTACGATCGGTAAAACTCCGGATCCTGCTACTTTGATCCAGGATGTCACCAATATCGCTTTGGATACGACTATTGTCCTGGACCAGCTGATACTGGATAGATCCATTGTTCTGGAGAATATCTATTATGATTTGGACAAGGCGGAAATCCGTCCAGATGCTGCCGAGGAATTAGACAAACTGGTGCAATTGCTAAAGGATAATCCAAGCATACGAATTGAGCTAAGTTCGCATACGGATGATCGCTCCAGTGATGCTTACAATTTAGATCTCTCTCAGCGAAGGGCGCAATCAGCTGTCGACTACATTGTCTCCCAAGGAATAGACCGGGAGCGATTGGTGGCTAAGGGCTACGGGGAAAGCCAGTTGATTATTGAAAATGCCCAAACTGAGGCGGAACATCAGGTAAACCGTAGAACAGAATTTAAAGTGATTGAAATCAAGGATTAATTTCCTGAAAACCTGCTTAATATTTTCACAGCGATAGATCCAATCAGATCTATCGCTTTATTTTTTATGTCAGCTTTTCAGAGCTGGAATTGATTGAATTTCAGGAGCCCAGAGACTCATATTCGGTTGATCTTTTGGCTTATGCTTTTCTTCCGAATATTTTCAGCGAAACTGCCGATCGATTACTTCAAGTTTACAGTCGTAACTTTTAAGCTGTCTTCTCCTGATTTCCCTTGGAATACTTAACTTTGTTTCCATGAATGAGCGATACATGAAACGCGGCGTTTCCGCCTCCAAAGAAGATGTTCATCAGGCTATTTCCAACTTGGATAAAGGGATTTTCCCTAAGGCTTTTTGCAAAATCGTAGAAGATACTCTTGGCAATGATCCCGACTACTGCAACATCATGCATGCAGACGGTGCTGGTACTAAATCTTCCCTTGCCTATTTATACTGGAGAGAAACCGGTGACCTGAGTGTTTGGAAAGGAATCGCTCAGGATGCGATCATCATGAATATCGATGATTTACTTTGCGTCGGTGCCATCAATAATATTCTAGTCTCCTCCACAATTGGAAGAAATAAAAACTTGATTCCGGGCGAGATTATTTCTGCTATCATTCAAGGAACTGAGGAAGTGTTACAGATGCTTCGGGAAAATGGAGTACACGCAGTCCTGACCGGAGGTGAAACTGCCGACGTGGGCGACTTAGTCCGTACAATCATCGTCGACAGTACTGTCACCTGCCGAATGAGAAGAGAAGATGTCATCTCAAATGATAAAATTCAGGCGGGAGATGTCATCGTCGGTTTGGCTTCCTTTGGACAGGCTAATTACGAAACTCAATTCAATGGCGGAATGGGAGCTAATGGGCTTACCTCGGCCAGACATGATGTATTTGATAAATTTTTAAAGACGAAGTATCCGGAATCTTTTGATCCAGCCATTCCTGAGGAATTGATCTATTCCGGAAAATACAAGCTTACAGATCCTGCCCCGGGTTCTCATTCTGACATGGGGAAACTGATCCTTTCCCCTACACGAACCTATGCACCGATCATGGTGGATGTACTGAATTACCTCAGAGGATACATTCACGGAATAGTTCACTGCTCTGGTGGAGCCCAGACAAAAGTGCTTCATTTTGTAGATGATTTACATGTGATCAAAGATAACCTCTTCGAAACCCCGCCCCTTTTTCGAATCATACAAGAGGAGAGCAAGACAGACTGGAAAGAAATGTACAAGGTATTCAACATGGGCCATCGAATGGAACTCTACCTGGATGAGCGACATGCAGAAGAGATTATTGATATCGCCGAGTCTCATGGCGTCTTAGCCCAAATCATCGGCCGGGTAGAGCCACACACAGGAAAGAAAGTCACCATCCGAAGTAACCACGGTACATTCGAATACTAATTCATGAATTGGCATTCATCGGGTAAAAAAGCACTGAAAATCATCATTTCGATAATTTTGGTGCTTTTTGTTTTAGCCCTGATCACAATTACTACGGTCGATCGTAGTCAGATTCACAACCAGGATTTTTATAAAACTACCCTGAATCAGCTGGAGGAAAGTACCTTCCAAACCAGCCTGGGTGAAACCTGGCTCGCCGGCTGGGCTTCCTCCAACATGACCCCTGAGCGAGCTGTGGATTTGGTCGGATACGCTCCCCGTGGAACTTATGAATTTGTACAGGATAGCAGTTTTGTCAGAGCCTTGACCCTGAGCAATGGAAAAACCCAGATTGCCTGGTTGAATTATGAACTACTGATCGTTCATCCCTCCCTCGCCGAAGCGGTTGAAGCAGCAATGAAGCGCTCAAAATTACCCATTGATCAGCTAGTTTTCACGGCTACACACACCCATTCTGGAATGGGTGGCTACATGCCAGGTCCTTTGGGAGAATTGGCTTTTGGAGGATTTGATCAGACTACAGTAGATCTGATAGTAGCCAACAGCATTTCTGCTTTGAAAAAGGCACTGTCAAATAAGGACACTGTTTCTATTTCTTTTAGAAAAGTGGAGGCAGCTTATTTGGTTGCAAACCGATTTATCAAAGATGATCCCATCGATCCTTTTGTGCGGCAATTGATTTTCAAGAGAAATGACGGAAAAAAAGCAACATTCCTTACGTACTCTGCCCATGCAACTACTTTGAGCTCTAAGTTTATGGGTCTGTCTGGTGATTATCCGCATTATCTCATTCAGGCTCTGGAGTCGGTTGAGTATGATTTTGCACTTTTCGCAGCAGGGACAGTAGGAAGTCATCGTCCAGTCTCATTTGGAAATACTCCTGAGCTCGTCTCGAAATATGCCCTTGCTTTGGATTCGACGATCAGGGTTCGGATGACACAATATGCGACCATCAATCGACCTGAAATAGGAATTGGGCGACTGGATATTCAGCTCCGAGAGCCTCATCTGCGGGTATCTGACGAGCTACGCATTCGACCATGGCTCTTTGATTACCTTTTGGGAGACACCAACCCCCATTTGGATTATACTTTGATCGGCAATACGCTGATGATTGGTTCGTCTGGAGAATTATCCGGGGTATTTTATGAAAAATGGGAAAAGTCCGCTCGATCCAAAGGTCTCAATCTGATCATTACCACATTCAATGGTGGCTATATCGGCTATGTGACTCCCGACTCGTTGTATGATAGGCATTTTCACGAGGTGAGGGAGATGAACTGGTACGGCCCGGGAAATGGTGCTTATTTCGATGCCTTGATAGAAGGTGTAATCGAAAAAGTACGATAACTTTAATGTTTCCAAAGCTGGGCCTTGATCCAGTTTGAATTCCAGCAGCTCTCCTCTACCTTTTCAAATCCTGCATTTTTGAAAAAATACTCATAATCAGGTAAGTCTTTTCTGCTGTGCTTCGTGGTGATCCGAAAAAATAGGAGCATAACTTCTTGGATTACCCTTTGGAAAAAATTTCCAGTCACAAAAAAATCCGCCAAAAACACCCTTCCTTTTGGCTTGAGTGAGATTTTTATTTCTGACATGAAATCAGGTAGCTCAGCATCTGATATCGTATCCAGAACAAAATGAAGCCAAACTTCATCGAAAGTATTCTCCGAATTACCGGAAAAGTGACCTAGATGAAAGGAAAGCTTGCTATTGACTAGATTTTTTCGTGCCCTTTGGATCATCGAGCTGGAAGTTTCCCAGTATTCCCCACCAAGATTTGAGGCAAAATGCACGTAATCCAAGCCATCTCCTCCTCCAAGAATCAAGATCCGCTTTTGATCCAAATCACATGCATAGACAGTTTTTGCTGCTCTTAATCTGTATCCAAAAACTGTCCTGGAAAGGACAGAATAAAAAGGTGCAACAAAACTGTAAGGATCTTTCATTAGTTTAATAAGAATTATTCGAGCCAAAATACATTCTTATAAAATTGATCGAAAGAAGAATCCCGAGGAGATTTCATTTGGTCCATTAAAATCAATTATAAACACACCCATGAAAAACCTATTCAAAAAGTTCAATAACCTTCGCCAACTCCTAGCTTCCATCGACATCGATCAGGTCTCCAAACTTTCTCAAAAAGTGGACGTGTCCAAGATGGTAGGTTTAATTTCTAAAATGAGCGAAGATGACCTCATAAAAATGATGGGCCTGCTGAAAGGAAATGAGCAAGTTAAAACCATTCCACCCATCAATGGTGATTTTTATGAATTGGGTAAAAGTCTGCCTCAAAATGAGCGTGAGATTCAGCTCCGGGTACGGGAATTCATGGAGCGCGAAATTAAGCCCATTGCCAATGAATATTGGAATCGGGCAGAGTTTCCCATGCATATCATCCCTAAGATGGCCGAACTCGACATCGCCGGTTTGACCTATCAGGGTTATGGATGTCCTGGGCATTCTGCACTTTTGGAAGGCTTTATTGCCATGGAGATGGCCCGAATTGATACTTCAATTTCTACATTCTTCGGGGTGCAGAGTGGGTTGGCGATGGGATCCATCTACTTATGTGGATCGGAGGCTCAAAATCAAGAATGGTTACCTCCCATGCAAAAGCTGGAAAAAATTGGGGCTTTTGGACTTACCGAACCGGAAGTGGGTTCAGGAGCAGCAGGTGGACTAACTACCACCTGCAAGCGGGAAGGCGATGTGTGGATTATAAACGGACAAAAGAAATGGATTGGCAATGCAACTTTCTCGGATTTGACGATCATTTGGGCGAAAGATTTAGATGATAAGCAAGTGAAGGGTTTTATAGTGCGGAAAGGCAATCCTGGCTTTCTAGCAGAGAAGATGGAAGATAAGATGGCGCTTAGAACGGTACAAAATGCATTGATTACCCTGACCAATTGCGAAGTGCCAGAAAGTGATCGGCTACAAGAGGCCAATTCATTTCGAGACACTGCCAAAGTACTCCGAATGACCCGGGCCGGAGTGGCTTGGCAAGCTGTTGGCTGTTCCCGGGGAGCTTATGAGTTAGCATTGGCCTACACCAACGAGCGAAAGCAGTTTGGGAGACCGATCGCATCTTTCCAGTTGGTACAAGATCTGTTGGTTACCATGCTGGGTGATCTCACCGCCATGCAAACCTTGGTTTTTCGCCTTTCAGAAATGCAGGACAATGATTTACTAAAAGACGAACATGCGTCTTTGGCAAAAGTTTTTTGCACACTGCGGATGCGGTCTATCGTCGATCAGGCTAGGGAATTATTCGGAGGAAATGGAATATTGCTTGAATATGATATCGCCAGATTCGTAGCAGATGCAGAAGCAATCTATAGCTATGAAGGCACAAAAGAAATCAATTCCCTGATTGTAGGCAGAGCCATCACGGGTCACAGCGCATTCGTTTAGAGAAAAATTAAAAGAAACGGAAACATAAATGCGGCTTCCATCCGTATTCTTACCTGCTCAGCTGAAAGTTTAGGATTAAAAAATGCCAAATAATGCACCAGCGCCATTAAAACCAAAATGCAGGCAAATGGTCTGTAAAATGATGGAAATAATACAAAAGCCGCTAATCCGGCAAGTAATAAGAGAAAGGTAAGCTTGCGGATTAATTGAATGAATCTCAGCGGAGGGAATAGTAATGCCGAAGAAAAAAAGCCACTAAGCTGATCTTGCTGTCGATCCAGATGAGATAGTATCAATAGATTAATCCAGGCCAAAAGACCATAGCTAATAAGAAAGAAAAATACTTTCCAATTTATGTCAGCCACATCAGCCCGAAGCAAGGGCATCCAGGCAATCCCCATCACATAAAAAACAGCAATGCTCATCTCCTTGGACCAAGCCATAGATTGACCTGAAAGCCGAACAAGAAGCATACTTGCCAAAATAAGTGTGCCCAGAACCAAACTCCAGATCAATTCTCTCCCGAGACCCAATTCAATGTAGGCAAGGAACAATCCAATCAAGATCGCGATTCCCAGTACAATGCTGAGAATTGTTTTATGCTTAAGATGAAAGTGATGACGGGTAGCAAGTATTTCTTCACTTTTTTTCCGGCTGTCCAGCAGATGATCCGTGGTATAAATGCTCCATACAGCCAAACCCAAAAGCAAATAAATTTCCCATTCCAATTGCACGTAAAGGAGTTTTGAAAAAAATAACATTCCTGCCATTGCTCCGAATACTACATCAATTGATAGCCAAGAGAGGCGGAGATAGATTTTATCCAATAAATTCATTCAAATGTTTTTTGGAAGGGGTGACCAAAAGAGGTTTATAAAACCGCAAGTTGAACTTATGAATTTTTTCGCTAGTTTGATTCAAATTCCTGCAAGAGGAGGATTTATTACCACGCATTAACCTTAAAAAAGCCTATGAAAACCTTCGTTTTTATCTTCACATTTGTTTTACTAGTTGATTTATCTTTTGCACAAGCACCGATCAAAATTGCCTGTGTTGGAAACAGCATCACCCAAGGACCGGGAAGAGAAAATCCAGATAGCTATCCACTTCAAATGCAAAAAATCCTTGGTGAAGATTATCAGGTCGGAAATTTTGGAGTGAGCGGTAGAACTTTGCTTCGCAAGGGAGATTTTCCCTATTGGAATGAACCCCAGTTTCAACAGGTCAAGGATTTTGCGCCGGATATCTTGGTAATCATGCTAGGTACCAATGACTCCAAACCTCAAAACTGGAAATATGCAAGTGAATTTCGACAGGATTATCTGGATATGATCCATGAATTCAAAAAATCAATGCCCGTTGATGGAAAGGTTTATGTGATTTTACCAGTACCTGTCACAAGAATAAATTTTGGAATCACACCTGAAGTGATGAATAACGAACAGCGATTGATGCTGATCGATATTGCCCTTGAAAGCGGCTCAGAACTGATAGATTTGTATACTCCGTTCATGGGAAAAGAAGACTTACTTCCTGACGGAGTGCATCCGAACACCGAGGGATTGGGAATTATGGCGCGTGTGATTGCAAGGGCGATCCGTCTCTAAAACCAGTCTGACCTGTAAATCTGAAACAAAGGTGAATAAAGCAAAAAACCACAACTCTCTCGAATTGTGGTTTTTTTCATTTGGGAAAAATCAATTTCCGCCCAAGGCCTCTGCACCAGCCACGATCTCCAAGATCTCGTTGGTGATCGCTGCTTGACGTGTTCTATTGTATTGCAATCTAAGTTCCTTCAAAAGTTCGCCTGCGTTTTCGGTAGCTTTATCCATTGCAGTCATTCGGGCTCCGTGTTCGGAAGCGTTACTTTCTAATACTGCTTTGTAAAACTGAATTTTCAAAGAAGTGGGAACAAGTTCCTCTATGATATAAGCTCTAGAAGGTTCCAGGATATAATCAGACTCTACTGGCTTCTCCTCTTCACGTTCTGAATTTGACATCGGCAGAAACTGCTCAGCCTGTACAAACTGGGTTGCAACGTTTTTAAATTCGTTGAAAACCAAGATCACCTGATCGTATTCACCATTTGCAAATGCGCTCATCACATATTCTGCTGCTTCTCTTACCGTATCAAAAGAAAGGTTTCCGAAAACTTGGTAGAAGTCAGGAATGAGGTTATAACCACGCTTCTTAAAGGACTCGTAACCTTTTTTGCCCAATGGCAAAATGGTGATGTCCTTCCCTGCAAACTGACCGGCGATAATCGCATTGCAGGATTTGATGATATTACTGTTGAAAGCCCCACAAAGTCCCTTGTCGGAAGTCACCGGTACAATGAGCACCTTATTTACTTCCCGCTTTTCAGCATAGATGATATCAGCAGCTCCTTCCGAAGCAGCAGAAACATTATTCAGGACTTGGGTCAACTTCTGAGAGTAAGGACGCATCTGGGTGATTTTATCCTGCGCTCTTCTGAGTTTCGCGGCGGATACCATTTTCATGGCCTTTGTAATCTGCTGAGTAGAGACTACTGAGGTGATCCGTTGCTTTACTTCCTTAAGGTTAGCCATCAGTGATTGCTTAGTACTTGATATAGAATTCCGGAAGGCTTACACCTTCCGGTTTTAATTCGATTATTTTGCGTATTTAGGAGCTAATTCAGCAGCAGCCTTAGCAAGGATTTTTCCTGCCTCGTCTATATTGCCTTTGAGGATCAGTTCCAATGCTTCAGGATAAGTTGACTCCAATAGCGTATAGAATTCCTTTTCAAATGCTCTTGCTTTTTCTACAGGCACTGAATCCATCAATCCTCTGGTAGAAGCATAGATAATAGCTACTTGATTTTCGACAGGTACAGGTGAATATTGAGCCTGCTTCAAAATCTCCTGATTTCTTCTTCCTCTTTCGATAGTTCGCTTCGTGGTCGCATCCAAATCAGATCCGAACTTAGAGAATGCCTCCAGTTCACGGAACTGAGCTTGATCAAGCTTTAGAGTACCTGCCACTTTTTTCATCGCCTTGATCTGGGCATTTCCCCCTACTCGGGATACAGATATACCTACGTTGATCGCTGGACGGATACCGGCGTTGAACAAGTTGGTTTCCAAGAAGATCTGACCATCCGTAATGGAAATTACGTTGGTTGGGATATAAGCTGATACGTCACCGGCTTGAGTCTCAATGATCGGAAGAGCCGTTAGAGATCCGCCCCCTTTAACCATTGGTCTAAGAGATTCCGGCAAATCATTCATTTGCTGAGCGATAGCATCAGACTTGTTGATTTTAGCAGCACGCTCCAACAATCTGGAGTGAAGATAAAACACATCACCTGGATAAGCTTCACGTCCCGGAGGTCTTCTCAATAGTAGAGATACTTCCCTGTAGGCAACAGCTTGCTTAGAAAGATCATCATATACAACCAAGGCAGGACGACCGGTATCTCTAAAGAATTCACCGATTGCAGCACCAGTAAAAGGAGCAAAGAATTGCATTGGAGCAGGATCAGCAGCAGAAGCCGCTACTACAACGGTGTAAGGAAGAGCGCCACCTTTTTCAAGGGCCGCTACTACGTTTGCTACGGTAGAAGCTTTCTGACCAATTGCTACATAGATACAGAATACCGGCTCACCTTTGTCGTAAAACTCTTTTTGATTAAGGATCGCATCAATCACCACAGCTGTCTTTCCTGTCTGACGGTCGCCGATTACTAATTCCCGCTGACCTCTTCCGATTGGAATCATGGCATCAATTGATTTGATACCTGTCTGCAAAGGCTCAGTAACTGGCTGACGATAGATTACACCCGGTGCTTTACGCTCCAAAGGCATTTCATATAGATCGCCAGAAATAGGACCTTTACCGTCGATAGGATTACCTAGTGTATCCACTACACGACCAAGCATACCTTCACCCACTTGGATGGAGGCAATTTTCTTAGTTCGCTTGACAGTATCTCCTTCTTTGATTTCTTTCGAATCCCCGAAAAGTACCGCACCCACGTTATCTTCTTCCAAGTTCAGAACCATCGCTTTCAAACCATTGTCGAATTCAAGCAATTCGCCGGACTGAGCTTTTGAAAGTCCATAGATACGAGCTACACCATCCCCCACTTGAAGGACTGTACCCACTTCTTCGAGTTCAGCTTCAGATCTAGTACCTGAGAGTTGCTCTCTCAAGATCGCTGAAACTTCATCTGGTCTTACTTCTGCCATGATATATATAGATTAATGCTTTTTAATTAAATTTTACTTTCGTAATGATTTTGGCTAAACTGAGTTTTCAGAATTCTCAATTTGCTGCTCAATGATTCGTCAATCTGTCGGTCATTGACTCTTAGAATATATCCACCGATTAGATCAGGATTTATTTTTTCTTCCAATTGCACTGTCTCTAGTCCAGAAATCTCCTTCACCACGTCTGAAAACTGCTTACGCAAACTCTCATCAATAGCGAATGTGGTTGTCAATTCAGCGACCTGGATTGATTTATGAAGATTGTATTGGGCTTCAAACTCCTCTGCCACCTGTAGCAAAATAGCTTCACGGCTTTTTCTTGAAATGATTTCGAAAAACTTCAAAGTCATCTCCTGAATATCTGATGCATAAAGTGCTTTGAGCACTTTCATCTTCTTATCGGAAGAAATGATGGGGTTTTTCAGCAATAGATAAAGATCCCTATTGCCTTTAGCCATTTTCAAAAGCTTGGTAAAATCAGCATATACCTCCTCCAGGATTCCCTTTTCAAGGGAAAGTTCCATAATAGATTTGGCATATCGGGATGCTGCTCTATGGTTTGACATGGAGTTGGATTAATTTAACTTAAGTTCCTTAACAAATCCATCCACAAGCTCTTTCTGGGCTTTGTCATCAGATAGATTTTTTCTTAACAATTTCTCTGTCACCTCTAGCGTCAGTGTGGCCACTTGGGTTTTCACATCTGCTAAAGCAGCTTTCTTTTCGGTCTCAATCACTGCTTTCGCATTTTCGATCATCTGAGCACCTACTTTGGCAGCGTCATCTTTAGCTTCTTCGATCATTTTCACAGAAGCTTCCTGCGCCTTCTTCAAGATATTGTCTCTTTCAAGTCTTGCCTCAGCGAGCAATATCTCATTTTCAGTCTTCAAGTTAGCCATTTCATTTCGGGCAGTCTCGGCTGCTTTCAGGGCATTTTCGATGCTGCTTTCTCTTTCATCCAGTGCACTTAGCATCGGCTTCCATGCAAACTTGATAAGGATGAAAAGAAGGCCTAAAAAGCCAAATAGCTGCCAGAATATAAGACCGGTACCTGGTGTGATTAAATCCATGGTTTGATAATTTATTTCAGATTGTTCAATAGGTAAAGAAAAGGGAAAGGCCTAACGCCAATCCCTTTTCAATTTGAATTATGCGATCTCCGCGATGTTTAGCGCGATCAACAAACAGATAACTGCTGCAAACAGGGAAACTACCTCGATCAAGGCAGCAATGATCAACATTGCACCCTGAATCTTTCCAGCAGCTTCAGGCTGGCGAGCAATCGCTTCCATAGCCTGTCCACCAATTCGACCGATACCTAGGCCTGCGCCAATCGCAACAATACCAGCACCGATACCAGCTCCCATTAGAGCGTAACCAGCAGTCAACAAGATAATAGTTAACATAACATTTTAATTTATATAATTGAACAAAGAAATTCCTACTAATTAATGATGATCGTCATGCGCATGCTCCGCAACTGCTCCTCCAATGTACATCGCAGAGAACAGCGTAAATACATAAGCCTGGATTGTGGCTACCAGCAATTCGATCAAGTTGATAAAAGTAACCATCAAGGTGCTGGCTACTCCAATAGCGTATGATTCAAAGATAAATGCCAAAGCAATAAAGCCTAGAATCACAATATGGCCTGCCGTGATCGCAACGAAAAGTCGAACCATCAAGGCGAAAGGCTTGGTGAACAAACCAATGATCTCTACCGGGACAATTATCAGAAGCATTAGGGGAGGAACACCTGGAGTCATGAAAACGTGCTTCCAGTAATCCTTATTTCCATTCACATTAGTGACAATAAAGGTCAAAACAGCCAATACCATCGTCACTGCAATGTTACCGGTCAAGTTAGCAGCACCTGGAATCAGTCCAAGCAAGTTACCAAACCAGATAAATAAGAATAGGGTAATCAGATATGGTACAAATCGCTTGTATTGAGCTCCAATTGTTTTTTTGGCGATTTCGTCCCGAACAAAAATCACAATCGGCTCGATGATCGCTGCAGCACCTTTCGGAGCTACTGCTCCGTTTTTCTTGTAATGACCTGCTGCTGAAAGTGCAAACCAGCCTACAAAGATCAACACGATAAACAACATCACGACATTCTTGGTGATGGAAAACTCAATGAAGCTAGCTCCATCTACCCGACCAAGGTGGTCATGTTCATCGATATAATATCCTTCATGCGCATATTCTTCCCCAAAGGCGTGAGTTTCATGATTTTGAAAATCAGAAGAACTGAAGATTTCCAAGCCTCGATCACTTGAATATACAATTACCGGAAGCGGCAAGGTGATATGCTTTTCTCCAAAAGTAGCAAAATGCCACTCGTGAGAGTCTTTCACGTGGTGCATAATGAAGCTCGTCTTATCCTCTTCTCCACCTGCAGCTTTTGTATTGCCAGTAAAACCTAGCAAAAATGCTGAAATTAAAAGACTTAGTACCAGTATTTTACGCGTCATCAACTCTATTATTTGAGGGCTACTTCGAAATCGGCCGCAAGTTAGACAGAAAGGCGTATATATCAAAAACTAAGTAGAACAAAAAAACTACAAAGAAATCTGCGATAAACAGAATAATATTTTCCATACCGGGCCAAACAGCTACGCCAATAAACACCAAGGTTCCGATAAATCTCAAAATCATCGCCAAAACCATGATTTGAAAGAAATTTTCTCCAAATGATTTTAGTAAAAATCCATTCAACAAACTGATCAAAAATGAGAAAACCAAAAGGAAAAAATAAATATTCCAGATTTTGTCATGAATCACGGAAGGCAAAATCCAACATAATACTCCTATTAAAATAGCCACTGCAGCGGAGAAAATCAGAAATTGGAGATGAATGTTTTTAGGTAAAGACATAGGCTAATATTCGGAGCTGCAAAATTAGCTTATTTTTACAAACTCACTTATTGTCCTGTTTTACACTTACCCAAAGCTGATAAAAAGCAATCCCTACAGATAAAAAAGAAAACAACAAAAGCCAAAGCGGAAATCGCATCTCACTCTTTTGCTGAATCCACCAACCAAAGTAGGTCCCCGCGCCAATAACTCCGATTAGCTGAAAAGAAAGTCCAATATATTTGACATAAATCGGGGTTTCATCAGACTTCTTTTTTTGCTCGCTATCTTTCATTCCTTTATTCCGGTTTTCTCTAAATCAATCAAGTTCAAATTACAAGCTTTTCAGAAAGGGAAATAATCTAGCAGTATTTTCGTTCACTAATCAAGCCAAAAAGCCTATTTTGGTACTCAATTTGGGAGTTAACATTCATGAAGAAATTTTCTTTAGTCGCGTTGGGAGTTCTGTTTTTTGCAAGTGCTTGCTCCTCCGAACGCAATACTTTCCTCAATCGCGCTTTCCACAACCTCACTGCACATTATAATGCATATTATCTCGCTGATGTGAAATTGAAAGAAGTGGAGGACGAAATCGCCGCCAATTACAAGGAGGATTATACGCAAGTACTTCCTGTCTTTGTCCCGATCGATTCCGCTACCGTCCAAGCCAACGAGGAAAAAATTCAATCTGCAAGAGAACTAGCTTCAAAAGCAATCGAATGGCATCGGATCAGCAAATGGGTAGATGACAGCTATTATTTGCTTGGAAAGATTGATTATTTACAATCTCACTTCGATGATGCCCAAAACACGTTCAAATACATCAATGTAAATTCAAAAGACAAAGATGTCCGGCACAAAACCTTGATTTCACTTTTAAAACTTTATGTGGATTTGGGCGACATCGAAAAAGCAAACTTCACGATTGATTACCTATCCAAAGAAAAAGATATCTCTGAAGAAAATCGATATGAGCTGTATCGAACCTTAGCCTATTATTACGAATCCAGAGACGATAATAACGGGATTATCGGGGCATTGGATAAGGCTCTTGAATACGCCAGCGATAAGAAAGAGGAGTCGAGAATTAATTTTATACTCGCCCAACGCTATCAGCGATTGGGATTAGATGCGCTCGCTTATGATTATTATAAAAAAGCGCTGGAAGGAAATCCACCCTATGAGCGAAGTTTTTTTGCGCAGCTCTTTGCCCAACAAGTAGCCGAGCTGAATGCTTCCAAAGACTTGCGGAAGGTTCGTAACTATTACGAAGATCTGTATAAGGACCCCAAAAACCGGGATCTCAAAGATGTGGTCATTTACGAGCGGGCCCTTTTCGAAGAAAAACAAGATAATATTGACTTGACACTGGACCTTTTGCATCAGGCTGCCAAAGAACCTGGCAGCAATCCCAGACTAAAGGGCTATGTCTATCAGAAACTCGCTGAAATAAATCTTGAAAAATTCAAAGATTACCGGGCTACCAAATACTACCTGGATTCGGCACTCACTTTCATCAGCGAATCAGATCCCATAGCCCGTCAAATTCAAGAACAAAAGACCTCTCTGGATAGCTACGTTTTTCACGTTGAGCGAATCCAAGAAAAAGACAGCTTGCTCAATTTGGCTAAAATGACACCGGAAGAGCAAAGACTCGTAGCAGAAAACTATATTAAAGCAGAGGAGGAAAGGCTCCTTGCCGCAGCCAAAGCTGCTGAAAAACCCAAATCAACGAGTCTCTTTGACAATCTTCTTGCTTTTAGCGATCGGGGTTCAGGATCTTCAACCTTTTATTTCGATAACAGGGTAGCCATGCAACAAGGCGCTATTGATTTTCGCCGGACTTGGGGAAATCGTCCCCTTCAGGATAATTGGAGAAGAAGTGCTGTAAGTTTTCAAAACTCCTCTGCCACCGTTGCCGAGCCCCCAACAGAAAATCTCACCGATGCTGAAGCCGCTAATCCAATCAATGATCTACCTAATCTGGAAAATTTGCTTGCAGAAATCCCAAGCAATCCCGAACAGATCAAAGTAATTAATTTGGAATTGGAAGAATCGTATTTCGAACTTGGAAAGTTACTTTATTTCAATCTCAATGAAGTAAGCAGAAGCATAGACAACTTAGAAACTTTAATCAGACGATATCCAGGATCCAGTAAAAAACCGGAAGCATATTATTTATTGTACTTAGGACAAAAAGACCTGGGAGGAAACTTTCAACAATACATCACCCGCCTCAATCGTGAATTCCCTGAATCCCAGTATACCTTTTCGGTAAATAATCCTCAGGCTGCTTCGGGTAACATGGCCTATCTTGAATCTTCGAGAATGTATCAAACTGCTTACGAGGCCTATTATGACGGGGATTATCAGCGAGCCAAACAGCTCATCAAAGCCACGCTTGAAGACTTTCCACTGACCCGAAATACCGAGCGCCTGCTCTTGCTTGATATTATGGCCACCGGCAAACTTGAAAGTCGGTCAATCTACCGTGATCGGTTAGAAACATTTATTAACAATGCCAAAGATGAGGCATTGAAAGAATTGGCAAAGAATATGCTCTATCCACTGCTATCTGAAGCAGAGCAGGCAACCTTGAATCCAAAAAACCCAGAGGTCTCAGATTCTAAGGAACTTGCAAGTGAAGAAAAGGACGCTGAATTAATACCAACTGACTTAGCAGACTCTCCCTATAAACTAAACGATGCACAAACTCATATCTTTGTGATCGTGATGAGTCCAGGTGAATCAGAAACTGCAAAGAATCTACTCGGAGATTTGGAAAATTTTCATTCAAAAAATTTCTCAAATTCAAGGCTGAGGACTGGGAATATGAATATGAACCGGGAAAATTCCATTTATATTATTAGTCCTTTCTCCAACGCTCAAAAAGCGCAAGATTATTTCAATCTGTTTCAAAAAGAGTTTGAATCAGATGGTTTAACAGCTGAGGTTAAGAAAAATTCTTTTTTCATTTCGATTGAGAATTTTCAAGTCTTAAATAAAACCAAAAACCTAGAAGAATACAGGGCTTTTTTCGAGTCCGTTTATAAGTAAACTATGAGTAAAGCTATCAAACCAAAAAACCCTACCTGGGTATCTAAGACGATTAAATACCTTTGGATTGCTTTCATCGCAGGTTTTATTGGATTTATTCTATTTGTGTGGATGATCAGCATCAACTTTCTGGGGCTATTTGGTACACTGCCAGATTTCAAAGCGCTGGAAAATCCTGAAACTGAGATCGCGTCTGAGTTATATTCCTCCGACGGAGTGCTTTTGGGACAATATTTCAGAGAAAACCGGAGCCCCGTCAAATACGAAGAACTCTCTCCCAACTTGGTGAATGCATTGATTGCCACCGAAGATGTTCGATTTGAAGATCACTCCGGGATTGATATGATCGCGATGATGCGTGTGGTGGTCAAATCGCTTTTATTAGGTCAAGACTCTGGAGGAGGATCCACTTTGAGCCAGCAGACTGCAAAAAATCTTTTCAAGACGCGAACTGATGCCAGCAATGGACTGCTTAGCTCAATCCCAGGGCTTCGCATGCTCATCATCAAAACAAAAGAATGGATTGTCGCTACACAACTTGAGAAAGCTTACACCAAAAATGAGATTTTGACTCTTTACCTCAATACCTCAGACTATGGATCGAATGCGTTTGGGATCAAAACCGCGGCAAAAACATTTTTCAACAAAAGCCCGGATGAGCTTGCTATTCAGGAAGCTGCCGTGTTAGTAGGCTTGTTCAAGGCACCTACATATTATAGCCCGGTTTACAATCCTGAAAACTCATTGCGTAGAAGAAACACAGTACTATATCAAATGGTCAAAAATGATCAGTTGACTCAAGCAGAATTTGATTCAATTTCTGCCCTTCCAATCGAGTTGGATTATAGTGTGGCCAATCAAAATAAAGGTCTGGCTACTTATTTCAGGGAAATCGTCAAAGCAGATCTATTACAATGGACAAAGGAAAACCTAAAATCTGATGGCACAGCCTATGATCTTTATGGAGATGGATTGAAAATCTATACCACGATTGACAGCCGCATGCAGCGCTATGCAGAAGAAGCAGTGGATGAGCACATGAGAGTTCTACAAAAGGCCTTTTATAAAGAAATGGGTGATCGAGAACCTTGGGTAGATGGGAATAACCGGATCATTCCAAACTTCATTGAGGATGCAGTAAAAAGAACCGAAGCATATCGATTGTTAAAGATAAGATATGGTAATGACACGGATTCAATCAATCTGAAATTAAACGAGAAGAAACGAATGTCTGTATTCTCCTGGGAAAAAGGGGAAATTGACACCCTCATGAGCACAATGGACTCCATGCGCTACTACAAAAAATTCCTTCAAACAGGTTTCATGAGCATGGATCCTCATACTGGCCAAATTAAAGCTTGGGTAGGTGGTATGGATCATAAATATTTCAAATTTGATCACGTAAAAAGAGGCAAAAGACAGCCAGGTTCTACGTTCAAGCCTTTTGTGTATGCCGCGGCTATCGAGAATGGCTATAGCCCTTGCTACAGCGTAGTAGATCAGCCGGTTGAAGTGTACATCCCAGGTCAACCTGCCTGGAGCCCCGCAAACGCAGATGGTAAATTTTCTTACGAAAAAATGACCATTCGGAAAGCGATGGCTCAATCAGTCAATTCCATCACTGCGTATATGATGAAAAAACTTAGTCCAAAGATCGTGGTTGAAACCGCTAGAAGACTTGGGGTTAGCAGTGAATTGGAAGAAGTTCCATCACTTGCACTGGGTGTCAATGACGTCTCTGTCTTTGAAATGGTCGGAGCCTTTGGCACATTCGTCAACAAAGGTGAACATACCACGCCTTTCTATATTGATCGGATTGAGGATAAAAACGGGAATGTAATTCAGCAATTCACAGCAAAGAAACGGCCCGCTATGAGCGAGGAACACGCCTATCTAATGACCTATATGCTCAGAGGTGGATTTGAAGAGGAGGATGGAACAAGTCAAGGAGTGCCTTGGTCTCTGCGGGAAGGAAATGAACTGGGTGGAAAAACAGGTACAACTCAAAATGCCTCCGACGGATGGTACATGGGAATCAGTAAAGACCTCGTATCTGGAACTTGGGTAGGTGGAGACGATCGTGCCATCCACTTCCGAAGCTGGACTGCGGGTCAAGGGGGTAGAACTGCCAGACCGATCTGGGTAAAATTTATGGAAAAGGTTTACGCGGATAAAAGCCTGGGATACACCAAAGGTCCTTTCCCTAGACCTGAACGTCCACTCAGCATCGAGATCGATTGCGATGTCTATGAACGGGAAAGTCAACGATTTGCAGACTTTGATTATGATGCAAAGAAAAACGACTTCTAAACCCGTAAGAATAATTCTAAACCAAAAACAGCCTAAGAAAAAGGCTGTTTTTTTTTAATTTTAATCCATGCAATCGTCTTCCTATATTCCGGGTGAGCACTTGAATCTACCTGACCAGCCTGGAGTGTATAAATACTTCAATGAGGCAAATGAGCTAATCTATGTGGGAAAAGCAAAAAGCCTCAAAAAAAGGGTTAGCAGTTATTTTAATAAAAACACCGGGGTCAATTTAAAAACCCGACGTATGGTGAAGGAAATTCGCAAAATTGAAATCACCATTGTCAACAGTGAATTTGATGCACTCCTCCTAGAAAACAATCTGATTAAAAAGACTCAGCCGAAATACAATATTTTACTTCGGGATGATAAAACCTATCCTTATTTATTGATCACCAAAGAAAACTACCCCAGGATATTTCAGACTCGAAAATTAATCCCAAAGCGCGGTACTTATTTTGGCCCATTTGCAAGTGTGAAGGCAATGAATAATGTATTGGATCTTATCCGAGAACTTTTTACGATACGCACCTGTAAGCTGGATTTATCTCCATACAAGATCGCCGAAGGCAAATATAAAGTATGCCTGGAATATCACATTGGCAATTGCCAAGGACCATGTGTCGGATTGCAAAAGGAAGCTGATTACCTTGAAGATCTTGAACAGGCCAAGCATATTCTGAAAGGCAATTTGGGAATGGCTAAGTCCATTTTTAAACAGCAGATGCAGTTTTATGCTGAAAATCTGGAATTTGAAAAAGCACACAAAGCAAAAGAAAAACTGGACCTACTTGAAAAGTATCAATCCAAGTCCCTGGTTGCAAATCCATCGATTAAAAATCTCGATGTATGCACGATTGTCACAGACGAAAATACCGCTTACGTCAATTACATGAGGGTCAAAAATGGGACGTTGATTACTTCAAAAAATGTGGAATTAAAAAAACGTCTTGATGAATCAGCTGAAGAACTTCTTTTGACAGCTCTTATCAGGTTACAAGATCAGTTCAACAGTGATGCCGAAGAGGTCATCATCAATATTGAGTTGGCTGAACCGATAGAAGGATTGAATATATTTCTTCCAAAAATCGGCGACAAGAAAAAACTGGTGGAGCTTTCTTTGAAGAATGCATTGTATTATAAAAAAGAAAAAGCACTTCTGATTGGTTTAAATCAGGACAAAAAAGACCGGGTAATCAAGCAATTAAAAGAAGATCTGAATCTACAAGAAGTGCCTGATCATATTGAGTGCTTTGACAATTCAAATATTCAGGGAACCAATCCGGTGGCAAGCATGGTCTGCTTTCTTAATGGCAAACCAGCAGTCAAAGAATATCGACATTATCACGTAAAGACTGTTGAAGGCCCAAATGACTTTGCCAGCATGAAAGAAATTGTAGGTAGAAGGTATAGGCGTCTGCTTGAGGAAGGTAAACCAATGCCTAAGCTGGTGGTAATCGACGGTGGTAAAGGACAATTGTCCTCCGCGGTGGAGGCTCTGCAGGAGTTGGGTATTTATGGACAGATGCCAATCATCGGAATTGCAAAAAAATTAGAGGAGATTTATTTCCCTGGAGATTCCTACCCAATCCATATCGATAAAAAATCAGAGAGCTTGAGACTTCTTCAACGCATACGGGACGAGGCTCATCGATTTGCGATTACCTTTCATAGAAATGTTAGAAGTAAAAATGCTTTCGGAACACAGTTGACTGTAATCCCAGGAATAGGTGAAAACACAGCAGAAAAATTACTGAGTCACTTTAAGTCAGTGAAAAAAATAAGCCTGGCAAGCGAAGAGGAGATTGCTAAGATCATCGGAGCCAGTAAGTCAAGAGCACTGTTTGAATGGAAAGAAAAAAATAAAGGGGCCTAAGCCCCTTTTCTATTTTACCACTCCCACAGGGAATTTTCAAATTCTAACAATTTATATTCAAATGAAACCGCATCCATGAAAGCCTTAACTTTTGGATTGGGATGTTCCGATGAAACCAAATCTGCAATAAGTGCTTCCTCAGGATTGGTGAACCTTCGAACAACTGATCTAAATAGTCTGGTTTCGAAAGCCTCATCATAAGTCAAACTTTTTGAAAGGTTATTGAAATTAATCCAACGAGCTTCAGGATGATCTTTGAAATGATTGAAGAAGTCTTTGTATCGTATGAAAGCAATTGACTTTTGACCTGCATCAGAATTGGTCTCAGAAGGCATAGTTAACTCGATATATTTGATATCAAACACCAAGTCCGAGTGATGTTTGTCAAACACAAAGTCTTCTTTGAAATCCAAATAATACAACTGCTTTACGAAAATACTATCTCCGGTTGCGTTCAACCAAAAGTTTTCCTGAAATTCGGCAATGGATAAAGGACGTGTAAATTCCTCATCTGCAAAAACCTCAAGCGCATTTTCATCTACCACAGCCTTATAAATCTGGCTTACGATACCGTTTGATTTAGCATCTCCGGACCCATATAGCGGCAAATTATATTTTTCTCTGAGATCAATTCGACGCCAAACACCAATTTGATACATTTTGTCATCTTCCCTTATTCTCCTTGCAGAGAAGACGGTGTCCATGTCAAACTGTCGATCACCGAATCCTGATGGATTGACACTAGTCGCGACCTGAGCCTCACTTTCAAATGAAGTCAGTCCTGCCAGAAGCAGAAGTGACAAGAATAATTTTGGAAGGAACTTTTTCATAATCTTAGTTTTCTACTCCGAACCCAATATTATCTAATTGGAATTCGAATGATTTGTCTTAATTCTGAAGGAATCTTATTCCCTCTGAAGTTGGTACGAGTGACCTGTCTTACTTCAAAGATGATATCATCGCCCGGCTTTGCACTTTCCAATAACGAACGCATCGCTAATGAATTACCTGAACTAATTTGAACCGCCTGTCTTGGAACTTGATTTCTCAATAACCTCATTTCTCCACCAGTCACTTCGAAGTTCGCGTCTTTTGGCATCGTTCTTCCAAAGGTAGGCTCAGGCTTTGCAAGCAATTTGATACCTGACAAAGTCCCTACAGGATGCGCAAGGCTCAAATCCAATTCACTTCCACTGGAAGTAACAGGAACCAAGGATGGAGCAGGAACTGGCTTGATATCATAATCAACTGTACCGATTTTATTTCCACCGCTGCTAACTCCAATATTCACCTTACCGGAAGATCCAGGAATAACAGTTAATTGACCTGGCTTATTGCCTTTAATCGACTGGCCGTTAGAAACCGTGAATTCAGGAGAGTAGGTATTGCCTAGTGCCGGTACTTCTATCAATAGTTCATTGGCACATTCAGCATACAATTGTTGCACTACTTCTGAAGAAACTTTAATTACTGGCTGGGCCACAAAGTATTCATATTCAACGGGAAGTACTTTATCCTCTCCGCCAACGTTGGTAATGATTTCTCCCTTGATGACTCTTCTTGCCAAACCTCTATCATCGTATTGAGAAGCAGGTGTAGCTGTAAATTCGATTTTACCAAAGCCTTTAGCATCAACTGGCACAGTTCTACCATCGATTGTCATAGTAGGAGCTGCTGAAGTCGAACTGGAAGCGATAAACATATCCGCTTCGAATTTGGTACCTGCGGCCACTACATTGGAAAGGGCTGCGATTCTGGCTTCCGTTACATCAGCTTTAAAGAAGAAAGAGCCGATTGAATTCTGGATAGCCTTTAGGGACTCACTCTCGATATTCAACACTTCATTTTGATATTGAGAAAGCAAGGCAATCACTGCACCGACTGGAGATTTTACAAAATTTAAAGCGACGAAGTCTTTATTCCTCACTTCCATGTCTTTTGCGAAAAGCTCAATATCTTTTGCATCCTTGGCAATATCAGCAAACTCCATATCCGGAAAACCGATTCCAGCCAAAATAGCCGAGATTTGATCTGGATAAGCATTTAACTTTTGCTTCATCTCTTCGCCTTTGCCACTGTTGGCAAACATGTTACCTGTAATCTCAGTGTTCTTAAGATTAGCATTAACGAAGTTTCCTTCATCGTTCTTGGCATTGGATTGCACGATCAAATCTTGCTTCAAAGCCTCTATATAATCATAGACCTCTTTGGTAGCTGCTCTAACTTCTTGCGCAGCGGCTACTTTTGGTACATCTACTTCTTTATTGCCCTGTTGCTCTACCGTGTAAGCGATAGATTCAACAGTAGATACGTTTTTGCCAATGAAATTTTTGGAGGTACGTTCCATGCCATCATTTAGCAAAATGAATTTTTGAAGGATCTGATTGCTGACCTGGAGAGCCAATAAGGCTGTCAAAACCAGGTACATCATTCCGATCATCCGCTGTCTAGGTGTCTCTTTAGCTCCTGCCATTTTTAAGTTTTAATGGATTAATATGAATTGAAGAGAAATTAACCTTTCATAGCGGAAAGCATTCCACCATAGATTTTATTCAATGAACTTACGTTCTGATTCAATTTGGATAATTCGTTTTTGAATGCTTCTGTCTCTTTACCTGCTTCAGATAGACCTTCCATAGCCGCAGTCATGTTAGAGTAGAATTTATTCAAGGTTTTAACATGGCTATTTGCATCTTGAAGTTCCATTTCATAAACAGAATTCAGAGCAGATAGATTTTTGGTTACAGTTTGCACTTGCTCATGATATGCTTTAGCGTCCTGTGATGCCGCTGACATTTCTGTCAAAGCTGCTGCAGTTTTACTATAAGAAGCATTCATATCAACCAAGGTCTTGGCTGCTGACTTTACATTAGTAGCATATTCATTTGTTGCCACTGCTGCATCGGCAAGATTCCCCATTTTCTCAGCAGATGAGGCAAGGTTTTGCATACCCTTACCCAAACTTTCGATCAATTCAGGACCTACTTTAGCATTTGCTAGCATTTCATCTAATTTCTGAGATGTATTATCAGTAGCCGTAGATCTTGTGGTTTTTTTAGCAGCAGGAGCATCACCTGCTAATTCTGGATAAACTTTTGACCAATCTACTTCTTCCTGCTTTGGCTCAAATGCTGAGAGAAAAAAGATAATTGCTTCAGTTGTAAGACCAATTCCAATCATCCAGTTGGCTCCCTGCCAATCAAGAATTTTGAACATTGCTCCTAGAATTACTACTGCGGCCCCTATACCATATACTTTTGGCATTACGTTAGAGTAGAACTTAGCTGCGAAAGAGTTGCTGTTACTAGCCATTTGAATAATTAATTAAATTAAGGTTTAAGTGTTTTTAAGTGCGATTTTTTTATCTTCTTTTTCTTTTAGAACCTTTTACATCCATAGATCCTGATCTTCCGATAAAGGTCATGGCTGTTCTAAATCCAATGTGAGCCTGCGCAACATCTTCATATTCGTAAGTTCTGGTACTAGTTTCTAAATAGTGGGCGATATCTTTCCAGCTACCTCCACGTACTACTTTTCTTGGCTCATTAGGATCATCATAAACTGGATCCAAATCCCAAGTAACTGTTCTTGAAGTGGCTGCATAAGCATCTAGGGTCCATTCTGCCACGTTTCCTGACATATTGTAGAGACCAAAGCCATTAGGGGCAAAAACATCTACCGGACCAGTATAAGCAAAACCGTCATCAATGTAGTTACCTCTTCCGGGCTTGAAGTTTGCCATCAAGCATCCTCTTTTATTCTTCAGATAAGGACCACCCCAAGGGTATTTTGCAACGTCTTTACCTCCTTTGGCTGCATATTCCCATTCTGCCTCACTTGGCAGTCTGAAACTAGGAGCATCAAAATCGGATTCATCTCTAGAATTTTGGTGATAGGTTCTCCACTCGGCATACTTCTTCGCTTGATCCCAAGTCACACCGACTACTGGATAGTTGTCAAAAGCAGGATGGTCAAAATAAAATTCCATCAATGGATCTCCATAATGGTAGGAAAAACTTGTAGACCAAACTGTTGTGTCAGGCCTGAGTTCCTCATAATTCAACTGAGGCGGATCTTTCAATGTGGTAGGAGTACCTGTATCAAGATCTCCGTTTTTTACAGACTCTAAAAACTGTCTGTATTTATTGTTGGACACCTCGTATTTGTCCATGAAAAATTCTGAAATGGTGATCTGCTTATTCATCGAGGAATTTGTAAAAGCAATATCTTCATCAGATTGACCCATCCAGAAAGTCCCTGCTTTGACAGGCACCATATCAAATGGAAGGTTCTGTTGCCATACATCTCTTTTAGGAACTCCAGTGACTTCACCTCTTCGATTCATCTTTTCACTGGCTGAACCTTTCTTGTTAAAAAGGCCGCAACCAGGTAAAAGTGTCGCTACTGCCAATCCTAAAGTTATTGGCAAAAAGCGCAAATTCATTTTTTTATGCATAAATGACGTTTTTTCGTTCATTAGATAATTCTCCTCTTTCGAAGATGCTATAGTCGCGAAATTTAGCGGAATTTGGCACAATAATGCAAATAACCTGCCAAATTTAAAGTGTTGAAAATCCCTTATATACCGATAATTTTTCTTCAGATTTTAAAACCTAAATCTGGGCGTTCTTTGGATTACTCTTTGAACCTCCCTGGTCACATCCGAAAGTGCATATCGAAGCATCAACTCATGACTGGTAGGAGACTTGGCTTCCAATCCCCCAAAAACAAGATCAAATGCATACCCAAGTTTTAGAGAGTTGTCCCGAAGAAGACTATACCCCATTAGGAGCGATACTGATTCTTCCCCCCTAAAGCCTATGCCTCCGCTTATTTTATTTTGATGTGTAGCAATAACGCTTACCTCGTAGGAGAAATTATTCAATGAGACAGTTTTTAATAAAAAACTTGGTTCAATTCTTAGCTGACCGATAGGTCTGGGCCTATATCCTAAGAGTAAATAGGAATGATTTTCAAGCTGATTGGCGTAGGCCCCATCTCCAAAATCAAATGCAGGCTCATTTAGATGCCTACTACTCAATCCAATATAGTAATCTCCTCTATCTAATAAAACTCCAGCACCGAAATTCAAATTGACTTTATTTTCCTTTCCGGCATTGGGGAGATTGGGCTCCGGATTGACCACAATTAATTCACCATAATCTATCGAGCTTGAAAATACTCCCCCATAAATCCCTACACTTAAGGTAGTTCGATTTATTTTTTTATGATAAGCCCCCTGAAGATTGATTTCCAAATTTCCCGTCGGGCCTATCTGGTCATTAACTATAGTTAACCCATAACCAATATTTTTGCTGTCCAGCCTACCTTGGGCTGTGATGAGCTGTGTTACAGGAGCTCCAGCTTGTCCTGAACTAGTAGTGTAATTCAGCCACTGAGTTCGATGAAGCGCAGAAAACCGATAGCCACTCTCTTTTCCGGCAAAAGCAGGATTGTAGTATGTACCATTATACATATACTGTGTGAACTGGGCATCTTGCTGGGCCATCGAAGCTGAAACACCAAAAAAGAAAACAATCAGGAAGAAACAATAAAAAAAGATCTCCCTTAGGCCTTTTTCAAACATTTGTGAATGGTTTAAATCAATTTGAAAACTATTGTAAGGATTTAAACTGAAAAACCATCGAATTTGATTCTAAGATTTACAAATTATTGGCCTTTTTGATATAAAGTTCCAATGCCCCTGTCATACTTGGCGCATTAGGCATAGGCGCCTCGATGTCTAAAATCAATCCTAAGTCTCTGACTGCCTGGGCAGTGGTAGGTCCAAATGCAGCTATCCTTGTCTTGCCTTGGACAAAATCCGGAAAATTAATTTTAAGAGATTTTATACCCGATGGACTGAAAAATGCCAGGATATCGTACTTCACATCCGCCAAATCAGATAAATCCGCAGCAACTGTGTGATATATTATAGCTTCCGTGAATGCAATTCCAGTTTTTTCCAAATAGTTTGGAATATCGTCTTTCCTAATATCCGAGCAGGGAAACAAATATTTTTCTGATTTATGCTTCTTAAAATAATCAAATAGATCCTGAGCGGTCTTTTGGCCAACGAATAGTTTTCGCTTACGGATCACAATATATTTTTGAAGATAATGAGCAGTCTGATCAGAAATACAGAAATATTTCATATCAGCGGGCATTTCAATTTTGAAATCTTTACAGATTGCAAAAAAATGATCGATGGCATTTCGACTTGTAAAAATAACTGCAGTGTGCTTTAGAATATCGATTTTTTGCTTTCGAAACTCCTTCGGAGACACAGGCTCAACTTTGATAAACTGTCTAAAATCAATTTTTAGCTTGTATTTCTCAGCCAATTGCTTGTATGGCGAATTGACATCACTCGGAGCAGGTTGAGATACAAGGATACTTTTCACGGGTCTAAACCTGTCTTTTGTAGCTGCGCTCATTCTTTTTATTTTGTTTAAAAATCAAAATTACCCTGCCAGAACCATCACCCATTTTGCTATAACAAGAAAGGGTACCAATTCAGCGATGCAAAGGTAAGTAAATAAATGATATTTCTTAAAGCTGAGCCGATTCATCATAATGAAGAATAATACCATCACTCCCAAAATGTAAAACCAAAAAAATGTTGAAAATGAAATGCCCAGTGCACTTTTTGCAAAATAAAAATCATTGATCAAAAAATAGCCTGAGATCAAAATCAAGCCGAAGGTGGCAATCATAACCACCCGCAACAAATAAAAAAAGTGCGCAAATTCTATTTTGTTCAGCTCAAATAAAAAAGCAAAAATCCTAATCCCGGAAAATTTAAGAATCGTGAGAATCAATAAAACAATTGATCCTATAAGCCATGCCGCTAAAAGATTTTGGAAACTAAGGGCGACTCGCGCTTCAATCCAGTCTCCCTGAAATAAAACTGCTCCCAAAACCAACCCCAAACTGGTCATCAAGTTCACAATTAGCACAAAGACTAAAATATCAAAAGAAAAGAACTTCTGAAGACTCCCGGATTCTGAAAAATCCTCGGCATTTAGCAATGAAATTGGTCTGGTCATCATTGCAAAATTATAAGGATAGGCCAATTTGTATAAGGTCACAAATACAAGGATTAGCAAGAGAGCAAAAATGAAAAAATCCTGAATATCTTGTTTTGCAGCTGCTTCTCTAGTCAGATTTTGCTGCTCCTCAAGTTGAGCGGTCGATGGAAACGCTAATGGTTTGAGTAATTTTTTGGCACTTACATCATTTAGACCTACACCTGTTTTGAACAGGGTGAGGTCTACCATTTCTTTTTCTGCTAAAATTCTCATTTCCTCCTGACTGATATTAAAAGCAGAATCTCCGTTTGTGAAAAACCAAAGCTTCTCACCCAAAAAAACCACGGCCTCCCCTGGTAAGCGAAAGGAATAATGAGATTGTGGAAAGGACACCAAATCCAATGTCAATGATAGCTGTTCATTCGAATCAAACCAGTTTTCCTGCTCTTCAATCTGCCAGTGATCATCATAATTTACCAAGACCTGTGCACCAATTTCAGGCAAAAAAGAATAGCTCAGAAGAATAAATAGAAAAAAGGTCCTGTACTTCATGAATTAAAATCTAGCTAAATATCCAAAATGGATACGGGAATACGAAAACTCCAAAGGTTGTAAATTAGATTTGCCTACCCCATAAATGAAACGAAATACTCCTGAACCTGTATCCAGATTCAAACCAGCTCCAAATGATATAGGTTTATCGATTGACGGCGCAAAATACGGGTTTTCGATGACCCCTGCATCCGCGAAAACCATGAGATAGGAATTTTCTGCAAAAAATAGCCGCTGTTCCATACTTAGATAAACAAAAGACCTGGCATAAAAAAAATTTTCATTGAACCCCCGAATAGTTTTTAAGCCACCCAAACGAAACAGATCATTCAACAACAGATTGTCATTTTGGATCAGCCCACTGCTTCCTTTAAACCACATACCCCAACTCGATTTAATATAGATGTGTTTTTCTACATTAAATCGTGCCTGATATTGTGGGCTACTGAGATCCAGATCTGCGTAAACCCTTTCAGGAATACCGGTATTCTGGATTATTTTTTTATTCCCTGCTGCCAATTCGATTTCCAATAGACTTCCTTTCCGAGGGAAAATCGGATCATCCAGAAAATTACTTCGGGCGTTTATTCCATATTGATTCCACCGAAAATCTGCCACATCAGGAAGTGTACCTACCTCTCTATATGCAGCAGTACTGATCAGATCACCGGCTTGTCTTTTAGTGAAAAATTGTAAATAAATATTATCCGATAGGCGGTATCCGAAATCCAAACTGAGAAATCGGTTCAAAAAAGTGGTATCCTGTTTCAACAAACTAAAACCCACTCCAATATCAAGTGGGGAATTGAAAAGAAATGACTCTTTTGCAGCAATTTCAAGGCTTTGACTTTGCTCATTGAGGCGCTGCCAATGAACCTCCACATCCCGACCTTTTCCACTTAAATTATATAATTCCAAATCAAGCTGTCCGGTAATCAGCATTTTGCCCCGCTCGTTCTCATTTGGCAGAAAGCCGATGATTCCGTCTAATACGTTGGTGTTTCGATCTTTCAACTGAAAAATCGGTTGAGCTTTCTGGATCTGAAAAGTCAACTCAGGTTCACGCACCAAAGTGTAATAAGGTGATCTCCGGAGCTTCAAGGCAGCTTGATCCAATTGCTTTTGGGAAAAGACAGTCCCCGGCTGGATGCCGCTTAACTTCTGGATATAGGCAGCCTGTGTTTTGGTTTCACCACTGACCAAGACTGAATCCCAGAGAATTAAAGGCCCTGAATCGAAAACCAACTGAGCACTGATGCTGTCCCCGTTGATCTGGATTTCATCAAAATTAATCTTTGCAAATGGGAAACCCTGATTCTCCGCTTTCAAAATCACTTCCTGAATCAGAAGTAAAGCCGAATTGTAATCCTTTAAAACTGGCTTTTTATCTCCCAAAAATTCCATTGGAATCCCTCCTGAATAAATTTCTTTCCAATAATATTTTCTACCCAGGTGGAAAGTGACAAATAAAGAATCAGCTTTTTGCTTCTGTTCACGGACAACTTCTAGAAATCCCTCATTCCGAAAAACTGATTCAAGAGAATCTACAAATGTTTCCTTTTTTGCACCCAAAGATATCGCCCTGATTCCCTGATGGACTGTTTCGGGATTGGTGGTCCATTTTACAATAGAACTATCCTGCGCCGTGGCGGTGAGCCAACAGATTAAAATCAATAACAGGGACAGGAAAAACCGGGGGTTCAAAGTGCTGCAGGGGATTGATTATATTTGCAAATTAAAAGAATTCAATTTGGCAGGCATCTATATCCACGTCCCTTTTTGCAAACAGGCATGTCATTATTGTGACTTTCATTTCAGCACCAATCTAGATCTCAAAGATCGAATGGTAGATGCCATCGTGGAAGAGCTGAAACTTAGGGCAGATTACCTTTCGGGGATTCCCGTGAGCACGATCTATTTCGGAGGTGGAACTCCCTCCCTACTCGATCCAGACCATATCGAGCGTATTCTTTCCACTGTAAAGCATTATTTCCCTACTTCATTACAGGAAGTCACACTGGAAGCGAATCCGGATGACCTTTTGGAAGAGAAATTAATTGCCTGGAGATCCATGGGAATAGATCGTCTAAGTCTGGGAATTCAAAGCTTTGATGAGAAGGTATTGAAATTTTACAATCGTGCCCATAGTGCAGAGGATTCTATCACTGCAATCGAAAAAGCCAGAAATACAGGATTCAAAAAGTTTAGTTTAGATTTGATTTATGGATTCCCGGCTGCAGATCACGAGCTATGGAAAAAAGACCTTGAAATGGCATTAAGCTTGGATCCGGGTCATATTTCCAGCTATGCACTTACTGTGGAGCCTAAAACAGCCTTGGGAAACTGGACGAAGAAGGAGTTATTCGAACCTGCCTCTGAGGAGTATGTTGCCACACAGTTTGAGATTCTTCAGGATACCGCCGAAAATGCCGGCTACATTCAGTATGAAATATCGAATTTTGGAAAACCTGATCAGTTTGCACTTCACAACACGAATTATTGGACGGGAGTACCCTACTTGGGAGTAGGTCCCAGCGCCCACTCTTACGATGGTCAAAACAGAGGTGCAAATCCGGCAAATAATGTAAAATACCTTCGCTCTATTGAAGATGGGATTATACCATTCAAAGTGGAGCAATTATCACCTCACGATCGGTTGAATGACTACCTGCTCACAGGACTCAGAACAATTTGGGGCATCGATTTTCAATTTATTTCAAATCAATTTGGAATTGACCTGAAATCATTGAAAACCCCAATTTTGAAAAAAATGGAGGGGCAGGGTTGGCTCATTTGGAAAGATAAAAAACTATCTTTGAGTAAAAGTGGCAAACTCCTGGCAGATAGCATTGCTGCATCACTTTTTATATAGTCAAAAAATAATCATGAATAGCAACCCTTATTTCAGTAGAAAAAAAGAAGCCGCTCCTCTTGAATCCGCATTCAATGATTTGCTCAAGGCTTACCGGCTAGAAGGTAAATTCAAAGAGAAATCACTTATACACGATTGGCCTCAATTAGTAGGAAAGACAATTGCTGACCGCACCACATCGGTATTTATCCGCGATCAGAAATTGTATGTCAAGCTCAGTTCCGGTCCAGTCAAAAAAGAATTGATGATGCATAAAAGCCATCTGATTTTGCAGATCGAAGAGAAATATGGTAAAGGTGTGATCGAAGATTTAATTTGCCTCTGAAAACTCTAATGATCATGAAAGATCTCGATAAATTGAAATTGCGATCCAAGAAAGTCTCTTTAAATTGACAGTTAACAATACATTAAGTCAAAAGAAAAAAGTTTCTAATTTGACAACAATCCTTTCACTTAAAATCTTAGCCTTAAACCAAGAATAAAATTTATTAATCCAATTTTCGTTTTTAAATTTTTTAACAACCGCCATAAATTGTCCAGACCATCGGAAATTCTAATTTTAATGATCTTGCCCATTTGATTTCGGCAGACCAATGATCAAACTACCTAAATTCAACATCGGTAAACTCACCCTGCTGCTTGCCATTTTGGTTTGGCTTGCATTGCTTTTTGTTGATTTGGTGAGACTTTTTGCGATTCTCAATGAAATGGAATCGGGGATTTCAATCGAATTTACCTGGATACTAGAGATTCTGTTTTTTCTGATGGTTTATCTCTTTTATTCCTACTCAATCTCAAAAAATTCGAACAATGAATTTGTCAGCCTTATTTGGCGTGCAGCTTCGACTGGGATTTTTGCCGTGGGAGTAGCCGGATTGATTTTTCTGTTTTATGGATCTATCAGTGAAAGTAGACTTTCACAGGAGCCTTTCCTTAGAAATCTCTTCTATCACATTAATTTTGCCCTGACGACGATTTTCCTGATTTCCACAGCCCTACTTTGGAAGCATTTAATCCTATATCAGCGTAGTAAACGGGTGGTAAAGCAATGGCAGGCTTATGAGTTTGCTATGCTAGTAGCAATGTTTTTTATCTTTTTCAACCAAAACACCTTGGATTACAGCTTCCTGTTTGGACTGGTGCTTCTGATTGGTTTGGGACTGATTTTGTCTGGTAATCTAAAATGGATCCCATACCTCACCTTCAAAGAGAAATGGAAATCCCTGCTGTTTCTTTTTATCATCTTGGTTTGCTGCACCTTTCTTTTCGTACAGATGCAGGGATATACAGACCAGATCATCTACCCGGTGAATCTTACCGACAATCTATTTCTGATCAGTCTGTTTGGGTTCATATTTTCCTATGCCCTATTCAGCTTTTTGGTGACACTTTTCAATTTGCCTACCTCCTCTGTATTCGAACAAAAGCTCACCGAAGCGATTAGCTTTCAGCGATTGAGTCAATCTATCAAACCCGAGGAAAATGAGGAACAAGTGCTGGATATCCTCATGGATTCTTGCATGAGTGCCACCTACTCAGATGCTGCCTGGCTGGAAATGGGAAAAGAAGATTATCCCGATGGATTTCTGATTGAGCGATTTATAGACTCTGACACCAGAGTGGAAATCTCTGATTTGATCGAAAAATCAAAAACAGCACAAGAATGGGCTGTGGTCAATCATCCGGAAAATTTGGGACCCATCTCCTTTCGAATTTCACATGCAAAATTCGAATCTGTGATGCTGGTGCCTTTAATTATCAATAAGGTTCCTATAGGCCGGATGGTACTATGCAAAGAGGTACGGGATGGCTTCAATAATGAAATGGTGAATATCACCAGTACCTTTGTAAGTCAGGCTTGCATATCTGTTGAAAATCACCGCCTTCTGAATCAGGCCATCCTCAATGAGCGCTATCAGGAAGAGCTGAAAATAGCTCAGCGAGTGCAAAAAGCATTATTGCCTACCAAACTCGACCACAATTCTTCTTTTGAATTATGTGCTTATTCCCATGCGGCGGATGAAGTCGGTGGCGATTATTACGACACGTTTTGCCTGGATGAAAACCGATATGTCTTGATTATGGGAGATGTATCAGGTAAAGGTACTTCTGCAGCTTTTCACATGTCTCAGATGAAAGGGGTATTTCATAGCTTGATCCAGCTGAATCTGGAACCTGCTGAATTCTTTATTAAGGCTAATTCGGCCCTGAGCAAATGTCTGGAAAGGAACCATTTCATTACTGCTTCGATTTTCCTCATCAATACGATGGAGCGTAGCATCAGTCATGCTCGAGCAGGGCATGTGCCGACACTATATTATCATTCTGAAACAAACAAATCGGACTATTTGGGAATTGATGGCTTAGGTTTGGGAATTTTAAGAAACATGCAATACGAGAAACACGTTGAGCAAAAGGCATTCACATATCAATCCGGAGATGTCTTGGTATTATTCACAGATGGAATAATAGAAGCCAAAAATCAAAAATCTCAACAATTCGGATTTGAAAGAATGAGGACTTTACTTGAAGTCTATCATGCACTTAGCCCACAGGAAATACAGACCAAAATCATCGATTCCCTTCATGGCTTTGTCGGAGGTGATGGAAAGATTGATGACGACTACTCACTTTTGGTAGCCAAGTTTAATTAAAAAGTCAACTAGAATAACATAAAATGCTGAACCTAATTCTTTCCAGTGAAAATGAACGTGATATACTCATCCTTGAAGGAGAAGTCGACGCGAGTAACTCTGTCCTGATCGATGAAGCGATTCAAAAATTGATTGAAGATGGAAGTAAGGCCATTCTGATAGATGGCCAACAGCTGGAATACATTTCCTCTGCCGGTTTGGGGGTGTTCATGTCTTATCTAGAGGATTTTGAAGAGAAAAACGTGGATTTCAAGATCTTTGGATTGACAGACCGGGTCATGGAAGTATTCAAAATCCTGGGCTTACACCAATTAATGAACATTTATCCCGACAAAGAAACGGCCTTTAATTCCTAAAATGGAGCACAAGATTACCATACATTGTCAAACTACTGCGCTGGCAGAACTCCGGGAGTTTCTAAGAAACATCCTGACTATGCCTGCCCTATCCGATAGTGATAAGCTCCAGATTACTTTGGCTGTGGAAGAAGTATGTGCCAATCTCATCATCCATTCACATCAGTGTAATGGAAAGGATAATATCGAACTGAAGATTAAAGAATCGGAGAATAAATTAATTTTTGAAATAACGGACCGAGGGGCTGCCTTCAATATGCTTGACTATGAAATTCCCGACCTGATTAAAGTGAAGGGTGAAAAGCGAAAAGGTGGATTAGGCATCATTTTGGTTAAAAGGATTATGGATGAAATCGAATTTGAATCCAGTAAGGGCATCAATACCTGCAGACTTATCAAATGGTTTCACTCCTAATTCTTGTTAAATGCTTGAGATTCGGGGCATATGACTTGAAATCCTAATAAATTTGTAAAATTGCATTCGCTTAGTAGCAATCAAATCCATGAAAAACCGAACAACTTCGGCATATTTAATAGTAATTTTATTGACTGTTGGACTTTCATTATCCGGGAAAGCCACCGAACAATCTGATTCACAACAAGAACCTCTGCTGACAATCGGAGGGAAATCCGTGACTAAGGATGAATTGATCTATCTTATTTCCAAAGGTCAGGGTACTTCAGAAACTTCTTTAGGAAGAATAACCAGAGAAGAATTTGAGGAAAATGTGGATCTTTTTATCAATTATAAGCTGAAAGTACGTGAAGCAGAAGCTCAGGGCCTAGACCAGACTGAAGAGTTTAAAAGAGAGTTTGAATCCTTTAAAGAAAATTTGAAGGCGCCATTTCTCATCAAAAACTCTTTGGAGGAAGGCGAATTGCGAAAAGCTTATTCCAGAATGCAGGAAGTCATCCGTGCCAGTCATATTTTAATCCAGTTTCCCCCGAACGCCACTCAAGAAGATAGTCTGATTGTTCTCAAAATGGCGCTAAAAGTAAAAGCTGAATTGGAAAATGGTGGAAACTTTGATCAGTTGGCACTGGAATATTCTGATGATCCATCTGCTAAACAAAACAAGGGAGATTTGGGCTATTTTACTGCTTTACAGATGGTACAGCCATTTGAAGATGCTGCATTTACCTTGCGAAAAGGCCAAGTTTCCGATCCAGTATTGACCAATTTCGGATATCATATCATCGAAGTAAAAGATCGGCAGCCCAATCCCGGTCGGGTCCAAGTGTCTCATATTTTGGTGAGAATTGACCCCTCAAATCCAAATGGCGAGGATCTGGCGAAGCGAAAAGTCAATGATATCTATACAGAAATCCAGAAAGAATCTACTGTTTGGGAAAATATCGTAAGAGATTATTCCGAAGATCCTTCCTCAAGAGAGAAAGGAGGAATGCTTCCCTCATTTTCTGTAGGTTCTATGATACCGGAGTTTGAGATGGCTGCATTTATGCTCACAGAACTGGGAGAAGTTTCCCCTCCGATACGGACCCAATACGGATATCATATCCTTCGATTGGAAGACAAAAAACCATTAGACTCATTTGAAAGTCTAGAGGATGACATCCGATCAAGGATTTTAAGAGACTCCAGATCAACTATGATTAAGTCTCAGGTAATGGCTATCCAAAAATCCAGATATAAATTTGATGAGAATGAAGCTAACATAGCCGAATTCAGAGCCAAATTAAGCGGGCTTTCCAAAGATGAATTGAAAGCCGCTTTAGAAAAAGGTGAGGAAAGCACAAAAGAGCTATTCAAAATTGGAACACAGATTTTTAAGGTTTCTGATATGGTTGATTTCTTGGATCAAAGAGAATTGGCCATCAAAACAAAACTGAATGCATTTGATTTTTGGCTGGATAGATTCGTTGCAGAGAGTCTCAATGAAGCAGAGGAAAAGGATCTTTTGGCCAATAATAAAGATTATCAGATGCTGCTCAAGGAATATCGGGACGGCATCCTCCTATTTTCGCTGATGAATCAGGAAGTATGGCAAAAAGGGATCGAAGATTCAATCGCCCAACGAGAATATTATCAGAATAATATTGAAAAATACCAGTGGCCAAACAGAATTAATGCTTTCATTGTCAAGATATTGGATCTTTCAAAGAGCGATCAAGCGAAAGCTTTTCTAGCCAATAAAACTATCAATACAGAACTGATTAATAGTTTTGAAAGCTATTATCGTGAAAATAGCCCACTTGCTTACCAGTCTGAATTCGGTGTTTTGCCATACGATTCACACCCTATACTGTCCAAAGCAAATCTGAATTTGCCGTATCAGGAAATTGAAGCCAATGGTCATTTGCATTTGGTTTTATTAGGAGATAAAGTACCTGCAGGACCGAAAAATTTCGATGAAATTCGAGGCTTGGTAATCCGGGATTTTCAGGAATACCTGGAAGATAAACTCGTCGCCGAACTGCGGAAAAAGTACCCCGTACAAATCAATAAAAAAGCGAAGGAAGAAGCCTTTATTTCGCTAAATCAGTAATTTATTACCCATCACCACAGTTGATTCCTTAATAAAGGATTGCTGAAGGAAAAACTCACATGAAATTAATTAACAGACTTACACTTTCTATACTGGTTGCACTTTTTGCTATTTCAGCTTATGGACAGACCGCCTCGAACCCGACAGGGCAGGTACTTGACAAAATAGTCGCAAAAGTGGACAATTACATCTTGCTGGAGTCGGATGTGCAAAAAACCTATCTCGAAGCTGTGGCTCAGTCTCAGCAAGGAATCGAAGCCCCGACTCGATGTGAAGTATTTGAGTCGTTGATGATCAATAAGCTGATGGTAGCTAAGGCTGAAATTGATTCCGTAGTCGTAACAGATGCAGAAGTAATGCTTCAGACAGATTCCCGGTTCAATATGGTGATGCAGCAGTTTGGAGGAGATGAACAAACGCTAATTCAAGCGTATGGAAAAACTTCCGATCAACTTAAAAATGAAATCGAAGAAGTGATTCGCGAGCAATTAATCGTGCAACGGATGCGTTCCAAAATTACCGAAGGTCTTACGGTGTCACCAGCGGAGGTGAGAGCATTCTATAACAGCATTCCAAAAGATTCTCTTCCTTTCTTTTCTGCTGAGGTGACAGTTGGTCAAATTGTGAAAAAACCGGAGGTCAATCCAAAAACAAAAGAGGAAATTTTTGAGCAGCTAAGACAGTTTAAAAATGATATCGGAACAGGTAAAGCTGATTTTGCCGCATTGGCCAGAGAGTATTCTGAGGATCCAGGATCTGGCCTTCAAGGAGGAGATTTAGGGTTTTTCCGTAGAGGTGAATTGGCTCCCGAATTTGAAGCTACTGCGCTGGCCTTAAAACCTGGCGAACTAAGCGACCCAGTAGAAACTGATTTTGGAGTTCACTTGATCCAGCTCCTGGAGGTGAGAAATGGTACTTTTAATACCAGGCATATTCTCCGGATTCCAAAACCAACAGAAGAGGATATTCAAAAATCAGAACGCTTTTTGGATAGCTTACGAACTGAAATTCAGGCAGGCAACATCGAATTTGCAAATGCCGCAAAAGAATTCTCCGACGACCGAGCTACCTCAGATAATGGAGGTTTCTTTACGGATCCTGCCAATAATTCCAATCGGCTTACCTTAAGAACCTTAGAGGATCCAGTATTGTACTTTACTCTGGACAGTATGAAAGTCGGTTCAATCACAGAGCCTATCCAATATGAGGATCCAAGGGAAGGCACAAAATTGAGAATTCTCTATTATAAGGCGAAATATCCAGCCCATCGCGCCAATCTTGAAGACGATTATGAAAAGCTGAAAGCTGCCGCATTAAGACGAAAAGAAGATGAATTGCTTAGCAAATGGTTTGTCACAGCAAAAGAAGATATCTTCATCGATCTTGATCCAGCTTATGATCGATGCAATGTCCTAGCAGGGAAATAAAAAAAAACCGAAGCGAAATGCTTCGGTTTTTTTATACGCTATCCAGCCAAGGTTATCTTTTCTATTTTTTCCCGAAAAGTGTTTTAAAAGCTAGTCCAATCTGTCTAAATCCCTCCATTAAAAAGCCTTTGGATTTCTGCAGTTTCGGATCGAAATTTTCCTTCCGTTCTTTGTATTCCTTTTCCAGCAGTTCTTTCCCTTTCTTAAGTTCCGCTTCCAAGGTGGTCTTATTCTCACGGAGCTCTTGAATCTTTTTTTCAATTTCTTCCTTCACATCATTTCCTGCATCAGCACCTTTTTTGACGAGTTCTTCGATCTTTTCACCGATCTCTTTGAGAACTTTTTCGATTTCTTTGGTCTTTGATTGGGCCTCTTCCATGATTGTGTTTGTTTTGGATAAATTCAATTTAACAATTATCGATTAAGAATTCGAAGTTTCGAATTCATTTAATTTTCAATTGACTCGCTCGCTTGTGTCTGTTTTTCATAGAGTTCGGCATAAATGCCCTTCTGAGCCATCAATGATTCATGATTTCCACTTTCTACTATTTTGCCATCATCTAATACAATGATATTATCGGCAAGCTTCGCAGAAGATACCCGATGCGAAATGATAATAGAAGTTCTTTCTTGCATGATTTTTTTCATCGCAGAAAGAATAACATTCTCTGTTTTGGTATCTACAGCAGAAAGACAATCATCCAGAATCAGTATTTTGGGTGATTTGGCGATTGCTCTTGCTATGGACACGCGTTGCTTTTGCCCACCGGAGAGGGTAATGCCGCGTTCCCCCAACATGGTATCAAATCCTTTAGGAAAGTCTACAATATTCTTATAGACATCGGCATCCTTGGCAGCCTGATGAATCACCTCTCGATCAGGACTGTCTATCCCAAAAGCAATGTTATTTGCGATTGAATCCGAAAACAAAAAGACATCCTGGGGTACATACCCTATCTGACGCCTGAGGTCAGAAATGTCATAGGATTGGATCGGAATTCCATCAATTTTTATGGTTCCACTCGTGGGGTCATAGAGCCTCATCAACAAATTGGCCACCGTGGATTTACCGGAACCGGTGGTGCCGATGATCCCCAAAGTCTCCCCGGCCCCGATCTGAAAACTGACATGATCGAGAGCTTGGGTGCCTGATTCCGGATATAAAAACGAAAGGTCATTGACTGTAATCGATCCCTGAATTTCCCGCTTCAATCCCTCTGAGCTGACTATATCATTCTCAATATCCAAGAACTCATTGATTCTTGTCTGAGAGGCCGCAGCCCGTTGAATAATACTTGTTATCCAACCTAAGCTGGTGACAGGCCAGGTGAGCATGTTCACATATAATATAAACTCTGCAATCACCCCGTAACCAATCTCTCCGCTAATGACCTGTAAGCCGCCGACATAGACAGTAATGATAGTAGATATTCCAACCAAGGCCATGATCAAAGGAAAAAACATGGCATTGACCCGGGTGAGTCGGATAGATTTTATCTTATAGTCTTCACTGGCTGTGGCAAAATCCTTTGCACTATCACTCTCTCTGACAAATGCTTTGAGTACGCGTATTCCCGAAAAAGCCTCTTGGACAAAAGTACTCAAGCTACTCAAGCTTCTCTGAATTTTTTCAGACCGCTCGTTGATCATGTTATTGACAAAATAAATGCTTAGCGAAAGTACTGGAAGTGGCAGCAATGAATACAGGGTCAAAACCGGGTTTATCATTACCATGTAAGAAATCACCAATGGAAAAAGGACCAAAAGATTCAATCCATACATGATGGCCGGGCCTAGATACATCCTCACACGACTCACGTCTTCAGTGATTCTTGCCATCAAATCTCCCGTGCTGTTTTTCCTATAAAAACTGAGTGGGAGATCCTGGTAATGTCTGAAAATTTCATTCTTCATGTCAAATTCGATTTTCCGAGACATGATAATGATGGTCTGCCGAATAAGAAAAAGAAAGAACCCTCTCAAAAGCGCCATGATCAGGATTAAAATCCCGAAAACAAAGACGAATTCTAAAAATATTTCCTGTGCTAAATCGCCTACTCCACCTACCTGAAGCGGGCGATAAATGGACAAACTCTCCACCACATAATCTATGGCAAGTCTGACCAATTGAGCAGGGATAATTACGAAAATATTTGATATAACCGTAAATACTATTCCCAAGAGCAATAAACCCTTATACTTGAACAAATACTTATTGAGCCTCCAAAGTGGTTTCACCAAATAAAAATTTTAAAATCCAGAAATAAGCTTGAAGAACCTTCCCAAATTAAAGTTTTGAAGGCCAATAAAAGTATTTAATTTTGTATTGGACCTTCATCTGTGGTTCTACCCAAATATAACACATTCTAAAAAGCTAAGTTCACATGTTAGAAATTAAACCGACCGAGACCTTCAATGAATCCTCAATTTTCGGTCAAATTACCCAAATGGATCATGAGCAGCTTGTCATTTGTCATGATGAGGCAACCGGGTTGAAAGCACTCATTGGAATTCACAATACTGTATTAGGTCCAGCATTGGGTGGCACCCGGATGTGGCCTTATGCTTCTGAAAAAGAAGCCATCACTGACGTCCTTCGACTGTCTCGGGGAATGACCTTTAAGAATGCGCTCGCCGGTCTGAATCTTGGAGGAGGAAAAGCTGTCATTATTGGAGATCCCAAACTTAAGAATGAAGCCTTTATGCGTCGATTCGGAAGGTTTGTGAACAGTTTGGGAGGAAGATATGTGACTGCTGAAGATGTAAACATGAAAACCTCTGACATGGAATTCATTGCGATGGAAACCAGACATGTCGCCGGTCTTCCCGAGATCAAAGGCGGTTCAGGAGATCCCTCGCCAGTCACTGCATTTGGTGTATATATGGGTATGAAGGCAGCTGCCAAAAAAGCATTTGGCTCAGACTCACTCTCCGGAAAGAAGATTGGTGTTCAGGGGGTAGGCCAAGTCGGTAAATACCTAATCGAATACTTGATCAAAGAAGGAGCCGAAGTAATGATCACTGATATTTTCGAAGATAAATTAAAGGAAGTAGCAAAAGCCACCGGAGCCCAAGCAGTGGATCCGAACGTGATCTATGATCTTCCAATGGATATTTATTCCCCAAATGCACTAGGGGCCACAATCAATGATGAGACTATTGACCGATTGAAATGTGCAGTAATTGCAGGTGGAGCAAATAACCAACTGAAAGACGAAGACAAGCATGGACGACTTCTCATTCAGAAAGGAATAGTCTACGCTCCAGACTTCCTCATCAATGCGGGAGGTGTAATCAATGTAGGAATGGAGTATTTGGGAGGCTATAACAGGGACATTGTTTTCCAACACACCGAAAGAATCTACGATACCTGCAAAAGCATCCTGGAAAAATCAGAATCAGAAAATATTCCGGCCCAGCAAGCGGCAATTGAGACAGCAAAGGCTAGAATAGACGCTATGGGAAAAGTAAAAATGCCATTTTAATATTTCCATAACTTCAGATAAACCACCGGAAATGAATTCCCGGTGGTTTTTTTGTACCCTTTCCCTAGGGATTAGCCAAGTCAAATTGCCTATATTTGCAGCTCCATTCAACGTTATGCTAAATAGAAGAATTCTCAGGGTCAAGGCTTTCCAAAACCTTTATGCCTATGAGCAGTGCAAAGGTTCAAACCTCAACCTTGCCAAAGACTACATCAAAACTGCTTTTCTCCCGGATCTCAACAGTATGGAGGTTCAAGACAAGGTCGCACTGACCAAAGAAGCAGAACAGGCAATCAAGCTTTTCGACCAGAACCTAGAGACGAAAGAATTGCTTAAATCAAGTGATGCGAGTGCCAAAGTAAAGAAAACTGTACTTGAAGCCCTCAAACAGTACCATACTGCAAATGAAAAAGACCGGCAATTTCTACTGAAAAACATGGTCACCTCGGCAGAGCGGATTCCACAGCTTTACCTCAGCGCGATAGAATTGCTTCGCTCATTTGGCAAGCATGTGATGAGAGAGGTGGAGAAAAAGAAAAAACTTGCCGGGAATACTCCGATTGGATTTGGAAATGAGCTCAATCTGGCACAAAACAAAGTGCTTAATTCTCTAGGTGAGTCAGACATCTACCAGGCTGCATTGACAAGAAATCAGGTAAATCTCGATGATTTAGAGTTGGAGATCAAAGAATGGTTTCGGGACTATATCAAACCATCAGAGATTTATCAGGAATACTTAAAAATCGAAAATCCAAGTTTAGAAGAAGATCTGGAAGCTGCTGAGGATTTACTGAAAAAAATAATTTTCAAAAATGAAGTCATTTTAAATTATTTCTCTGAAAAAGATCTGAACTGGACCGAGGACAAATCTGTTGTGAGGAGTCTGGCATCAAAGGTTTTGAAGAATGCCGCTAATCTGGATCAAGATAGTGATGGTCAAATGCCTGAGATCGCAATCAACTGGGATGAGGATAAGGAGTTTTTTGAAAATATCTTTAACTTCACCATCCAAAATGATGAAGAAAGTAAATCTTTAATTTCTCAAAAAACCAAAAACTGGGATATTGAAAGATTGGCTTTCACAGACAAAATCATCATTTCTATGGCTCTTGCTGAGATGAAAAACTTTCCCAGCATCCCTGTAAAGGTAAGTATCAATGAATATATTGATATTTCAAAAACTTACAGTACGCCAAAAAGCAAGCAATTTGTAAATGGATTGCTTGACGTAATGGCGAAGGAACTAACCGAAAGTGGTGATATCCGTAAGAGTGGTAGAGGACTTCTAGACAATAAATAATATAAAACTATGAGCAAGAACAGTAATTCACTCTTCGCATTTTTGTTAGGTGCGGGAGTTGGCGCTACACTGGGCATCTT
>CAZFSC010000006.1:0-17047 GCA_964521585.1 uncultured Limnohabitans sp. | reverse complement strand
AACAAATATAAACAAAACTAAAAAAAAATTCCCAAAAATAATATCTTCCGAACTAACAAATACAAAGAACATAAAATTAGCACCAGACGCCGTAAATAATACAAGGGACAAGCTTTCTTTCAGGCTATCTAAATACAAAAAAGAACTTGAAGAAATGATTGAAGATTTGGTAGAAGGAAGAGAAACTCACCTCAATGAAGCAAAAACCGAGGGTAAAAGAGTCATTTCCGAAGCAAAAAACAAAGCTGAAAATCTGCTAAGTGACGTCAATAAATTAATCGATCAAATTAATCAAGGTAACAATTAACCGTTATGAAAATCAATTCAATCAAAATCGGAGCATTTGCCATGCTCCTAGCAATTGGAGTATCATGTAATCCAGCTGATAGCCAAGAGGCCAAAATCAAAGCTCTTGAGGAAAAAATCGCTGCTCTTGAAACTACTAATTCAGCTGTGACTCCCGTCAACGTGCAGTCCACTCAACCGGCTGATCCTTCTACATTGGGTCAATTCCAATTTGCAACAACGGAATATGACTTCGGTACAATCAACGAAGGAAAAGTGGTTGAACACATTTTCAATTTCACCAATAATGGCCAGGCACCACTTGTGATCTCAAACATTACGGCCTCATGCGGATGTACTAGCCCTGACTGGACTAAAACACCGGTAAAACCAGGTGAGCAAGGATTTGTGAAAGTAGTCTTCAACTCCACTGCCAAATCAGGCTCCCAAGCTCCTACGGTGACTATCCAGGCAAACACTGACCCAACTGTAACCCGCTTAAGACTCAAAGGCTCTGTAACTCCAAAAGTTGCAGGTGCAGAAGCAGTAGGCCCGGTTAAGAAATAATTATGATATCGATTGTATTAGCGCAGGCCGCTGCAGGTGGCGGTGGAATTTTGGGCCAGGTATTTCTATTTGGCTCAATCATTCTGATTATGTATTTCTTCATGATCAGACCACAGCAAAAGAAACAGAAAGAATCAAAGAAGTTTATCGAGGAAATAAAAAAGGGAGATGATGTAGTGACTATCGGTGGCCTGCATGGCAAAGTTTACAGTGTAGAAAGTGACACTGTAATTCTGGAGCTGGACAGAGGATTGAAAGTCAAAGTAGAAAAATCAGCTATCTCTCTGGATTTCTCAAAAAAACCAACTGTATCAAAATAAATTGAATTTTGCCGGAATCTAAAAAATCCTCCAATAGGATTTCTCCCAAAAAACTCTCTAATCTAAAAGTGGTAGTTCTCTGTATTGCAGCGGCTACCACTTTTTGGATTTTAAACGCCCTCAATAAGGACAATTATACCACTGTGGTTGATTTTCCCATTGAGTTGGTCTACGATCAGGAGAAATACATACCGGTGAAAAAAACACCTGAAAATATCCAGATCGAAATATCCGGAAATGGATGGGACTTGCTCCGTAAATTTTTTAATTTCAACAATCCAAGCTTTCCGATAGAAATCTCGAATCCTGCGGCCAAAAATTACCTATTGACCCAAGATTTGAAAAGAAGACTAGGTGAATTCATCAGCCCTACCCAACTTAGATCTATTATCGATGATTCCATCAAATTTGAAATAGATCGCATCCAAAAAATCAAGATTACCCCGAAACTTGACACCTCCAGCTATTCACTTGCCAAAAACTATAGACTTGTCGATGAGCCCAGTTTCAATCCTTCCAGTCTGACATTCACTGGTCCTAGCTCCATTTTGGATAGCTTGAAAGATAATTATACCCTCGATTTGAAGGAAAATAAAATCAATAAGGACCTGAGTAAAGAGATCAAACTATCTCTTCCTAAGCAATTTTCTGATCTGGTATCCATCGAAGAAGAATCTGTCCAGGTCAGCTTGGAGGTGGTTGCATTTTTGGAGGGAAATAAGCGCTTGAAAATTAAAAAGATAAATTTCCCAAAATCTGTGACCTTAGAAAACGAAGAGGTGCAGCTGATGATGGAATACCTGGTCGATGAGCGAAAGGTAGACCAACTCAAAGAGATGGAATTTGAAGGAATTGTGGATTACTACAAACGAAATAAAGCAGACAGCACAGTAACTGTAGAAGTGAAACCGATGCCAGCATTTCTTGAACAAGTCAAAGTTTCTCCCCCTGTTCTGAAACTACGATATGATAAGTAGCAGACCGCTTCTGATCGGAATAACAGGAGGAATAGGATCTGGTAAGACCACAGTCGCGAAGATTTTTTCGATCCTTGGCATTCCCGTTTATTATGCAGATCTCAGAGCAAAGTGGCTGATGAATAATGATGCCACTTTGAGAGCGGGAATTCTAGAAAATTTCGGATGTCAAAGTTATCTGGAGGATGGACAGCTGAATAGGGATTTTTTGGCCGAAAGTGTATTTTCCGATCCTGAAAAAGTAAGTAAAATAAATAGCTTGGTTCACCCTGCTGTAGCCAAAGACTTTGAGGAATGGTCCTCATTGCAAAAGAGTCCATACATTTTGAAAGAAGCTGCTTTGATTTTTGAAACTGGAGGATCGGAATATTTAGATGCCGTAATCAATGTCAGCGCTCCCCTACGCATGCGAATTGCCAGGGTTATGTTACGAGACCCCCATCGCAGCGAATCCCAAATCAATCAGATAATTGATCAGCAAATCCCCGATGAAGAAAAGAATCAAATGGCAGATTTCGTCATAAAAAACGTAGACAATAAGCTGCTGATCCCACAGGTTTTGAGAATTCATGATTCCTTAAAAGCAGGAAGGGTATAAAAGTCTATTTCACAGTTTTTTCTTTCGTCTTTGACCCATTTATTTTGAACATCGGAGGGACATCAAGGTTATTTTTTTAAACCATGAGCCCTCATGCCTAGATTTATATTCATTTTGTTTTCCATCCTGTATTTCAGTACCTCTTGCAAGGCTCAGAATACAGATTCCAAAGAAGCATCTTCCTACACCTTTACTACACCCTCAAGAGATGGTACCGGTAAAGTATATCTCGGGCGCGAAATTTCTCAGATCATGGGATTTCAGGGTAAAGCATGGCTGGAACGCGCAAGCCGAGAGCGGGAAGAGGGGATTTCACTCGCCCTCCAGAATCTCCCAATCAACGAATCCAGCGTAGTAGCCGATATCGGTGCAGGCTCGGGCTATTATACCTTTCGAATCGCACCAAAAGTGCCAAAGGGAAAAGTTTTTGCCGTGGAAATTCAGGATGAAGCGATTCAATATTTGGATAATAAAAGCCGGGAGTTGGAGTATTCAAATGTCATTGCAATCAAAGGAACAGCACAGTCACCAAACCTACCCGATAATTCAATTGATTTGGCCATCATGGTGGATGTCTATCACGAGCTTTCACACCCGAAGGAAATGCTTACTGCCATCAGGAAGGCATTGAAACCGGATGGAAAAATTTTGCTGCTGGAATACAGAGGAGAAGATCCCAGCATACCCATCAAACCTCTTCATAAAATGACGGTAGACCAGGCGGTGAAGGAGCTTGGAGAAAATGGATTTGAACTGATTGAAAATGGTCAGTTTTTAAAAATCCAGCATTTCCTGGTTTTTGGAAAAAGTGATTAAAGATTTTTTTCAGACCAGCTTTTATGTACAATTTTCCAAACTCCATCGATTTTAAGCAAAGTCAAAAAATCATAATAATAAATACCTGGCCAGTACAATTCTGTCTCTGCCACTGCAGTATTTCCCTGTACGCGGATAGATACCAACTCATTTTTAAACTGAGCAGGATTTCTAGGCTCTCCTTTGGATGTGCTTGTCGCCCAGGTATCGTAGGAAGTAATGGTCAACTCTCCTCCCCGAAAACCAATCAGTCTGGCCTCTGAAAAAAATGCCTGATCGAGCTTGGAGCGATCACGCTCGATCATCCCATCGAAATAAAGCTGAACAGTAGAAGTAATCGCCTCCCGATCGGAACTGGTCTGGCCGATCGCCTGGTTGAAATAGGAATTTATGATGATCAATAGAAACAGATATTTCCTCATTTTGCTTTAGTTTAAAATTGGTTTTGTCCAATCAATTTCTTAGAACAACTCATTTATTTGGGATAACAAGCTAATTTTGGAGCTTAGTATATTCTTCAAAGAGAAGAATTAACCCCTAATTGGACTAGCATGTTTTCATTTTGAAAGTAATGAATCAGTCATTCAAACTTCGTACCGTCAATGTGACTCGGTATATTTTGCCTCTGAGAGAAGGGGGGTCATTGCCTGCATTGGCAGATGCTGATGACGGTTTCAAATACGTTCTAAAATTTCGCGGAGCTGGACAAAGGGAAAAAGCACTCATATCAGAGTTTTTGGGCGGGGAGATTGCCCGGATATTGGGACTGAAAGTTCCGGAATTAGTCTTCGCCAATTTAGATCCTGCATTTGGTCGCTCCGAAGGAGACGAAGAAATCCAGGATTTACTTAAAGGAAGTCAGGGACTCAATCTTGCCTTACACTTTCTTTCAGGGGCGATCAATTATGACCCTGTCGCGATGACTATCGATCCCAAGCTTGCCTCCCAAATCGTGTGGTTGGATATGTTCATCACTAATGTGGACAGGACCTTTCGCAATACGAATATGCTGTTGTGGAAAAGAGAGCTTTGGCTGATTGACCATGGAGCAGCATTTCTGTTTCATCATGCCTGGTCGAATTGGAAAAAAAATGCCTCTGGTCCTTTTCCGATTATCAAGAATCATGTGCTCTTGCCGCAAGCTCTTGTTTTAGATGAAGTAAATGAAGAATTCAGCCAACTACTTCATCCTGAATTATTTCAAAAGCTTGTTGCCCAACTTCCGGAAGAATGGCTTTTGGCAGGTAGAGATTCTGAAGACGTGATGGAACTTCGCCATGTCTATACTGAATTTCTTATTGATCGACTCGCTTATGCTAATCAATTCACCAAAGAAGCCGAAGATGCTAGGAAATCACTTATATGAATTTGCCATCATCCGGGTAGTCCCACGGGTGGAGCGAGAGGAATTTATCAATGTGGGAGTCATTCTTGGCGATGCAAAATCAGGATTTTTAGCGTGTAGGATTTATTTGAATGAGTCCAAACTCCTTGCTTTGGATCCAAATGCAGATGCGGAGATGATCCGATTGAATTTGGAATCTTTTGAAAAAATCTGCGTCGGCAAGCCGAACGGTGGACAAATCGCAACGATGGACATTGCATCCAGATTTCGCTGGCTGACTGCGGTGAGAAGTTCGATTATACAGACCTCGCGTCCCCACATGGGATTCAGCACCAATCTAAGCGAAACGCTGGATCGGCTTTTCGAAGAAAATGTAAAATAAAAAAGGCATGAAGACTATGTTCTTCATGCCTCTCGATAAACAGATTTCGTTATATCTGCTCAAATCCAAGGTACGGATGCAGAACCTTCGGCATTTTGATGCCATCCGGAGTCTGATTGTTCTCCAAAATAGAAGCTACGATCCGGGGCAATGCCAGTGCACTTCCATTGAGCGAGTGAGCCAATTGCGTTTTTTTGTCCTCTCCTTTAAAGCGGAGTTTGAGTCGATTGGACTGATAAGTCTCAAAATTGGAAACGGAGCTGACTTCAAGCCACCTTTCCTGCGCAGCAGAATAAACCTCCATGTCATAGGTCAAGGCAGAAGTGAATCCCATATCCCCTCCACAAAGTCTTAGAACCCGATAAGGAAGTTCCAATTTCTTAAGGAGCTTTTGCACATAGCTACTCATGGACTCCAAAGTTTCATAGGAATGATCCGGATGGGTAATCTGCACGATTTCCACCTTATCAAACTGATGCAGTCTATTCAGACCACGTACATGTGCGCCCCAACTACCTGCTTCCCTTCTGAAACAAGGAGTGTAGCCAACATTTTTAATGGGAAGTTCCTGCTCCGAAACGATCACATCCCGATACAGATTTGTAATCGGGACCTCCGCAGTGGGTATCAAATAAAGATTATCAGCAGAGGCAAAATACATTTGCCCCTCTTTGTCGGGTAATTGACCAGTGCCGAAACCGGAATCTTCATTGACCAAAATCGGAGGCTGTACTTCCATGTAGCCTTCTGCCAAAGCCTCATCCAAAAAGAAATTAATCAATGCTCGTTGTAATCGGGCGCCTTTTCCTTTGTAAACCGGAAACCCTGCGCCAGCTATTTTCACACCCAAGTCAAAGTCGATAATATCATACTTTTTAATCAACTCCCAATGCGGCAATTTCCCTTCAAATAGCTCAGGAATACTTCCACTTTCAAGCACGATTTCATTGTCTTCTGCTGATTTACCTGCAGGAACTGAGCTATGGGGAATGTTAGGAATCGTATACAGGAGACTTTTCAATTCCTCCTCGGTCTTTGAATATTGGTCTTCCAGCTCTTTGATCTGCACTTTAAGATCTGCTGTCCTTTCACGGATTTTGTTGGCCTCCTCGGTCTTTCCTTCCCGCATAAGCAGACCGATTTCTTTAGAGATAGTATTTGATTCCGCTTGGATATGGTCTCTTTGAGATTGGGTCGACTTTCTCAATTCATCCAAAATAAGTGCCTGATTTAAAACCTCTTCGGCATTCTGGAAGTTTCTTTTCTGAAGACCGGCAAGTACACCGGTAAAATTTTCTCTGATTTGATTAACTAACAGCATGATAAAATCTATGAAATGAAAGCTTCAAAGATAATCATGTTATCGAACAATGATGGATTTGGTTACACTTGAAAATGGTCCTTCCAGTTCTTTTCCATCGGTCCGAAGCAACTGAACTTTGACTTGGTATGAGCCCTTCGGCAAGTTTGTAATTCTCACCGGTGCCATTTGATGGGTCTCATAGCTAAGTTCATTTATTTCAACTTTAACTTTTAACCCGTCCAATTTCATATCTCCCCCAGCAACCAAAAAGTCAACGACCACCTCAGATCCCTGATCATATGCCTGGTTGGATCTGGGATAATTGAGTGCCAGATAAGGCTCTGCTGAGTAGGGAAAAGGACGTGAGTCTCCAACCTGAAAGTCTCTGTCAATGTAGTTTCCAAAATTTTTCAAAGCCAGCCCCTCCTCATCCACTAGATAGGCTACGACGCGATAACTACCCTGGGAAAGCTCTCTTTGGAAAATCGGGGAATAAAATCCTACGGGATCTCCTCCATTTAAAATATTGAAAAGCTTGAATTCCTGATTATTGCTAAGGTCAAATGGGTAATTTTTGACATTGAATTCAAAAGGGACTTTGCCTGGTTTAAATACCTGATTGCCTAAGGGAGTGTATAATTCCAATATCGCATCAGGGTAAGCCGCTGAATCCTCGTATTGAAAAAAACTAACTTTTGGCATCTCCTGTGAAACAGTCATTTCGCTTCCCTGTAATTCGTGTGTTTCTTCATTTACTTTTTCCTTTTCTGCATTACAGGCGGAGAAGACTACTACTATCAGGACAATGTTGAGGATTTTCTTCATGTGGGAAGCGATTTGCAATAAAGATATTTAATTTAAAGATAAATTTGCGGCATCAATTTAAAAGCAACATCATGGACATCTTATTTGAGGAAATCCCAAGCCTCGATTTAGCAGACTTCAATAGTGGCACAGCAAGCCAAAAAGCAGCCTTTGTAGCTAAACTTGCCGAGGCTTACCAAAACATTGGCTTTGTGGCCATCAAAAATCACGGACTTTCTCAGGATCTTCAAGATCGGCTATATGGGTCAATCAAAGATTTTTTTTCCTTGCCGGATGAGATCAAAGCAAAATATGAAAAACCGGAGATTGGTTTTCAGAGAGGTTACACCGGAAAGGGTAAAGAGCATGCCAAGGGTCGGAATACCGGAGACCTGAAGGAATTTTATCACGTAGGCCAGGAATTATCCAGAATACCAGATTCAGATCCGATCAAAAAAGAATATCCGGAAAATGTCTGGCCTGAGGAAGTTCCGGAGTTGAAAAACGATTCTAATGAAGCCTTCCGCACGCTGGAAAATGCAGGGAAATCAATGCTTCGCGCCATTGCAATCTCTTTGGACCTAGAAGAGAATTACTTTGAAGACAAGGTGACCTACGGAAATTCGATTTTGAGACAGATTCACTACTTCCCAATCGAAAACCCGGATGAGGTTCCTGCGGATGCCGTACGTGCAGCTGAGCATGGAGATATCAACCTCATCACGCTCTTGATGGGAGCCAGTGCGGATGGCCTTCAAGTGCTTCGCAAAGATGGTAAGTGGATCCCGATTACTGCATTGCCTGATCAATTGGTAGTGAATGTCGGCGATATGCTTGAGCGATTGACCAATAAAAAATTAAAATCGACCATTCACCGAGTAGTCAATCCACCGCGGGAGAAAATGAATACCAGCAGGTACTCCATTCCTTTCTTTATGCATCCGCGATCAGAGATGGATTTGACATGCCTGGAAAGCTGTGTGACTGCTGACAATCCAAAACAATTCCCGGACATCACTGCTGGGGAGTTCTTGGAAGAGAGACTCCGCGAGTTAGGTTTAAGAAAATAAGGAATGTCTGTCAGGACGGCTAGATACTACCTTTTTTTAAAGGACACTCTGACACTTTCCCTGACAGCCTTTGGTGGACCGCAGGCTTTCTTGGCCATGCTTTTAGAGCGGATGGTCAAACAGCGGGCCTATATTTCTGAGGATGAACTCTGGGAGCTAAACGCGCTCTGCAATATGCTCCCAGGGCCTTCTTCCACCCAATTGGTTTCAGCAATTGGTTTTCGGGTCGGCGGACCTAATCTGGCTTATTTGGCATTACTTGTCTGGATTTTACCGGCGACTTTGCTAATGATTTTTGCTGCGATTCTGATTTCCTTTTTGCAGGAAAATACACCAGGAGCACTGGATTTTGCGCGATTTATACAACCGATGGCGATCGGCTTTATCATTTTTGCTGCTCAAAAAACGATTGCGAAAATGGTCCAAACCACAGAAGCAATGGTTTTGGTCTTAATTTCGACCTTTATTTCATTCTTCTATAATTCGCCCTACATATTCCCAATCCTGCTGATCGCAGGCGGATTAAGTACTTCCATCAAATACAAAAACCACCCTAAATTTGAAAAGGACTCTCCACTTAAAATAGAATGGTCAAACTTCTACCTATGGGCAGGCACGCTGGCAGGGGCAGCGATATTGGGCGCTTTGACGAAAGATCCTTCGATTCTTCTCTTCGAAAATTTCTATCGAAACGGGAGTTTGATTTTTGGAGGTGGGCAGGTCTTGGTTCCCTATTTATATACTGAATTCGTTGACTTTAAAAATTTCTTGAGTTCGGAAGAGTTTTTAACTGGCTATGCCATCTCCCAGGGAATACCTGGACCTACTTTTAGCATTTCGTCCTTCGTAGGGGCACTTTCGATGCGGGATATGGGCACAACAGGTTTTTTTGTAGGTGGCCTTATTGCTGCAGCAGGAATATTTCTACCTGGCATATTCCTGATATTCTTTGTCATCCGATTCTGGGATCAGTTGAAAAAATACAGGCCAGTCAGAGCAGCTTTAGAAGGAATTAATGCTGTTTCCTGTGGAATGCTGATATCAGCAGCATACCTTCTTTTCGAACCGCTTGAAGCCAATGGGACGAATATATTTTTCATATTAGGTACCTACCTGCTTTTGCAATTCACTAAAATTTCCTCCCCTGCGATTATCGCGGGAGGAATTGCTCTCGGAATAGCTTATAATTTCTTTTTTTAGAATCTCTGAAACTAAAGGAGAAATGTAAAACCGAACAAGAAAGGTCATTTCGGCGTTTTAAAATCTGAAATCATTCCCTATCTTTCTTCAATGCAGGCCTACGAATTCATCAATAATCTTATTCCACCCTTAAAACTCAATGATAAGGCTAGTAAAGCTTTGTCTTGGATGGAAGAAATCCGGATTAATAATCTGCCGGTATTGGATAATGGTGTTTTCTTAGGATTTGTCAATGGTGACCTGATTTTTGACTTAAACAATCCCAAAAAGTTGATCTCAGATATGATTCTTGAAAATAAAGGATGCTGGGTATATGCGGATCAACATATCTACGACGTATTGAGAGTCAGTGCAGAGCACCATTCCAATCTTGTTGCAGTATTGGATCGAAATTCTGCTTATCTGGGAGTTGTAACCATGGAGGATTCGATTTCAGCTTTTGCAGAAAGTCTCTCCATCCAATCCCATGGAAGTGTCCTGATTCTTTCCATGAATATGAATGAGTACAGCTTGGCGGAAATCTCCCGAATCATCGAATCTGAAAATGGAAAAGTTTTGAGTTCATTTATCTCGACCGACCCATTGGACAATAATAAGATTAAACTTACACTCAAGGTCGACAAACCTGAGCTGAGACATATCAAAGCCACCTTAGAAAGGTTTGGCTATCGGATTTTAGATCAATATCAAGAAGTAGAGGAAGGAAGCAGCGAAGAGGATCGAATCGGAAACTTGCTTAGATTTTTAGATATTTAACCTATGAAAGTCGCCCTTCATGGCTTGGCTTTAAAACCGGAGTACTTTCTTGAAGTGAAATCACTCTTTCGGGCTTTAGCCAAAAATCAATTCGAAATTTACGTTTCCAAGCAATTTGACAAACAAATCAGATCGTTCACAGACTTGGTTGATCTTTACCAGGTGCTAGAGAACAAAAAAGAAATGGCCAAAATGGACTTTATGATTTCCATTGGTGGAGATGGCACTTTATTGGATGCAGTTTGTCTGGTAGGAAGTCTGGAAATCCCGATTTTGGGTTTAAATACGGGCAGAATGGGTTTTCTGGCTACAGTAGCGACCGACTCAATAGATGAGGCTGTGGAGCATTTGGCCATAGGGAATTATCAAATCGAATCGAGATCACTGATTTCGCTTCAACATAACAAAAAGTTATTCAATGGCCTGAATTTTGCCCTCAACGAATTCACAATCCATAAAAGGGATACTTCTTCGATGATCACGGTACACACTTACATCGATGGCAAATACCTAAACAGTTATTGGGCAGATGGCCTGATCATTTCCACTCCTACAGGCTCGACTGGGTATTCCCTGAGTTGTGGTGGACCATTAATATCACCAGAGGCAAAAAACTTTGTAATTACTCCTGTAAGCCCGCATAATCTGAATGTTCGACCCATCATTGTATCCGATGAAAGTGAAGTCAGCTTTACCATTGAGGGCCGAACAGAGAAGTTTCTTATTTCTTTAGATTCAAGATCCACCTCAATTTCATCAGATGTCAAGCTGGCTGTAAAAAAAGAAAAATTTGAAGCGAAACTGATAAAATTGCCTAATTATCACTTCTTTGACACCCTGAGGCAAAAGCTGAATTGGGGCTTCGATATGCGAAACTGATGATCCATTCGTAAAATTTGCCTCGAATTTAGCTTAACAATTATTAACCCGTTAAATACGAAGACCCGTTTTTTAAACGTTAGGTACTTCATAACTTGCATCGTCTTGAAAAAGGTCAATTTTCAGATTTTCAATTACTTATTCATCTTAAGCTTTATTCTGGTTGGTGTTATTCAACCGGTAAAGGCTCAAAAATATGAACTTGGAGGAGGAATCGGCGTAGCCGCCTACTCCGGTGATATCATCCGAAAAATTGACCCGGGCCAATTAGGACCCCAAGTCACGTTGTTTGGCAAGAGAAATTTTGACAATGTATGGACACTTCGGGTGGGCTTATCTACTGCCATAATTCAGGCTGCAGATAGTATCAAACCAATCGATGAATTAGCCAGAATTAGAGACGCAAGATTCAGGGGTGGAGTGATCGAAGGATCTGCTGTGATGGAGTTTAACTTTCTGGATTTTCTTCGAAATGATTCTGAGTTCCGCTTTTCACCCTATGCATTCTTTGGGCTGGGCTATAGTTTATTCTTGAGCAAAGGGAATATCCACGCTTTCAACGTATCGGAGCGATACAACGTAACTACCTTGGTGATTCCTTTTGGTGGAGGCATCAAGTATAGATTGGATGATCGCTGGACCTTGGCGGCCGAATTGGGTTTTAGACCCACACTGACTGACTATTTTGATAAGATCGACAGTACAGAGCCTGCAATTCCAAGAAATATCGATCCGGTCAATCCAAATCAGCCTTATGGGATCAACTTTGGAAACCCTCATGACAAAGATTGGTACTATTTTCTGGGTGTGACGATCAGCTATACTTTTGCAAGTACCAAGTGCTACGCTTATTAATTAATTGAACCCTAGGGTAGATTATTGAAAAAGAAATAGCATTTTTGTACCTCCAAAAAAGAAGGCATTCGGAAACGATTGGAATGAAGGAAACACTAGACCGAAACAGAATTCCCAGACATATTGCGATTATCATGGACGGCAATGGCCGATGGGCCAAAAAAAAGGGCGCCATGAGAATCTTTGGTCATAGACATGCTATCCAGGCAGTAAAAGACGCGATTGAAGGAGCAGAAGATCTGGGAGTGGAATACCTCACACTATTTTCATTTTCTACAGAGAACTGGTCCCGCCCTCAGGATGAGATCAATGGTTTGATGGAATTATTGGTGAAAACCATCACAGATGAGGTGCCAATGATGATGAAAAATAACATCAAATTACAATCCATCGGTGATATCGATAGCCTTCCTCCTTCTGCATATTCCAAATTAATGGAGGCGAAGGAAACCACTTCCACGAATTCCGGACTCAAAGTAATATTGGCACTTAGCTATAGTGGCCAATGGGAACTTACACAAGCTGCCAAACGCATTGCTCAAAAAGTCTCAGAAGGAAAATTGAACCCCTCGGAAATCACCCAAAAGGTGGTGGCCGATCACCTGGATACCGCCGGTATTCCTGATCCTGAATTAATGATCAGAACAAGCGGCGAATACAGGTTGAGCAATTTTCTACTTTGGCAATTGGCCTATACCGAGCTTCATTTTAGCCCGGTCTTATGGCCTGATTTTAGAAAAGAGCACCTTAATGCCGCAGTCTCGGATTACCAATCCAGAGAACGCAGATTTGGCAAGACAGGTGAGCAAGTTAAACCTTAGGGAATTAATGAAAAGAAGTTTATTTATTCTGTTTTGTCTGATTTGGGCAAGTTCAGCATCAGCACAGATACGTTTGGGCCAAAGTCGCTACGCGTCCACCAAGCCCATCAATATTTTGGAGCTTAATTATGCAAAGCCTCAAACTTACAGAATTGCTGAAATAAAAGCAGTTGGATTAACTACGCTTGATGAAATAGCGATTCTTTCACTTTCCGGCCTGAAGGTCGACGATCGAATCGAAGTACCCGGAGATGCAATTTCCCGCGCACTGAAAAAACTTTGGGGACAGGGGATCATAGGGGACGTGAAAATTCTAGTGACTAAAATCGAAGGAGAAGACATCTATCTTCTATTGGATCTGACTGAGCGACCAAGATTCTCCCGGGTTGAATTTTCCGGAGTTAACAAAACTCAAGAAGGTGAACTACGGGATAAAGTAAATATTCGGGGAAGAGTTGTCAGAGATGATGTCCTAAATAATGCAAAACGAAACATTGAAAAATATTTCGTAGATAAAGGATATCTAAATGCCGAAGTAAAAATCCTCCAGGAAAGAGACACCACTCTTCCCAACTCTGTTAAACTGAGATTCGACGTGAATCAAAATGCCAAGGTAAGAATCAATGAGATTGATTTTTATGGAAATGAAGAAATCTCAGACTCAAAACTGAAAGGCAAATTAAAGAAGACCAAAGAGCATGCAAGGGTAAGTATTTTCAAAGACCTCTACACCAGACTGGAATCTGCCACTCCTTCCGATGTAACCACTACGCTCTTTCACACTGACAGTGCTTCTTCTGAGGATGTTAAAAACTATCTAAACAAGAATTTCAAACTCAATTTTTTCAACGGTTCCAAGTTTATTCCCAAAGAATACCGAAACGATAAGGAAAACGTAATCAATTTCTACCAAAGCAAAGGATTTAGAGATGCTAAAATCGTAGCAGATTCGATTTACGATTTTGGAGAAGATAAAATCAATATTGACATCGCTCTGGAAGAAGGACAAAAATATTATTACCGGAATATAACTTTCAACGGCAATTTTATTCACCCAGATGAGGTACTCTTGGCAAAACTGGGTATCCAAAAGGGAGATGTCTATGACAAAGAAAAGCTAGACAAGCGCCTTAACTATGATCCTGCAAAAGGAGATGACGTCAGTTCACTCTATCAGGATAATGGATACCTCTTTTTCAATATTGATCCCGTGGAGATCAACGTATCCGGGGACTCGATCGATCTGGAAATGAGAATCTTTGAAGGACCACAAGTCACCGTAAACTCTGTCAACATTAAAGGAAACGAGCGGACTTCAGATCACGTGGTGATGCGCGAAATCCGAATTCTTCCTGGTCAAAAATTCAATCGTGCACTTTTGGTACGTACCATCCGTGAACTTTCGCAATTGGGTTACTTCGACCCGGAAAAAATCAACCCTGATTTAAGACCTAACTTCGAGGCAGCGACTGTAGATATCACCTTTGAACTAGAAGAAAGACCGAATGATCAAATCGAACTTTCTGGTGGCTGGGGAGGATTCTATGGATTTGTAGGTACAGTAGGTCTTTCTTTCAATAATTTCTCCCTCAAAAACATTGGGAATTTCGATAAGTGGGACCCTCTACCTGTCGGAGATGGTCAGAAGCTTTCTCTCCGGGTTCAGGCAAACGGTAGATCCTTCCAGAACTATTCTGTTTCCCTTACCGAACCTTGGTTTGGCGGAAAAAAACCAAATGCTTTGAGTTTTGCTTTTAACCATTCCGTCCAAAGGCAAGTTGATTTCTTCAGCAGAGATAATTTTGGGGCAGAATTAGGCTTCTTCAAAATCACCGGAGTCACACTTGGCTTAGCCAAACGGGTGACTTGGCCTGATGATTACTTCAGTGTCAGCAATTCTCTGCAGTTTCAAGTATATGAATTTGACCGCTTTGGAACTTCATTTGGATTGAGTTATCCAACTGGGACTTCAAACAGTGTTACCTTAAATACAACGATTGCTAGAAATAATGTGGATAATCCAATCTATCCTAGATTCGGATCTAATATTATCCTCGCTATCTCAGCTACTCCGCCGTATTCTTCATTGAATAATACGCTTGACCGGGAATCCCCAGACGAGGAAAAGTACAAATGGCTAGAATATCATAAATGGATGTTTGATGCCTCGATATATACACCGCTATTTGGCTCTACCAAATTTGTGGCAAGTGCCAGAGCGCACATGGGTTTCTTAGGTTCCTATGGCAACAAAATTGGGATGATTCCACTGGAGCGATTTGTAATGGGTGGGGATGGAATGACTTTCAACAATTTTGCACTCGGACAGGAAATAATCGGCTTACGTGGATATGAAAATCAGTCCATTACCCCTGGAAGAGATACGAGGGGTACCGCTGATCCTGATCCTTACGGAGGAATTGTATACAATAAGTATGTGATGGAATTGAGATATTTGGTTTCACCGAATCCATCAGCTACCATTTTCTTGTTAGCATTTACTGAGGCTGGAAACAACTGGGGTTCTTATGCAGACTTCAATCCATACGATTTGAAAAAATCCGCCGGTTTGGGAGCAAGAATCTTTATGCCTGCGTTTGGATTGTTGGGAATTGATTGGGGCTATGGCTTCGACGCAATTCCCGGACAGACAAAACCAAGCGGCGCGCAGTTTCACTTCACCATCGGCCAGCAATTTAGATAATAGCTATTTCAGTGTTTAAATGGTTAATTTATGCTAAATATAGAATCGATCCGTTTGAAGGAAATATCCTATAGAAAAGCACTGAAGCCATGAATAAATCATTGAAAATATTATTTTTGCTCCTCCTGATTGGCGCTGGACAGCAGTTAAAGGCACAAAAGTTTGGATACATTGATTCAGAGTACATCCTGAATAAGCACCCGGACTACAAAGTGATTCAGCAAGAACTAGAAAACATCAGTGCCGCATGGAGGAAAGAGGCACAGGATTTGGATAAAGAGATCAAAGAACTTTATGTGCAGCTCAAAGCAGAAGAAGTTCTACTTACAGAGGAAATGTACCAGCAAAGGCTGGAGCAGATAAAATTGAAAGAGAAAAATTCTCAGGAATTCTATAACAGGATTTTCGGAATCAACGGGCAGTATTTTCAAAAACAAGCAGAACTGATGCAGCCCTTACAGTCCAAAATCTACGATGCAATAGAAAGAGTAGCCAGAAGAAACAATCTAGCCACCCTGTTTGATAAAGCCGCTGAACCCTCAGCGATTATTTATACAGATCCTAGGCATGATTATTCAGAGTTTGTTCTGGAAGAATTAGGAATAGAAGACAACAAATAAAAAAGAACCAAAAATGATGAAAGTAAAAGTTATCCTTTCCGCAGTGGTGATGCTTTGCGTGGGATTTGTAGCTCAAGCCCAAGAGATAAAAATCGGTTACACTAACGTGGAATTCATAATGGATTTGATGCCAGAAATGGAGCAAATCGGTGCTGATATTCAAGATTATCAGACTCAATTACAAACCAATATTCAAACTAAAGCTGCTGATTTTCAAAGACAGGTTCAGGCCTATCAGCAAGCTGCTCCGACTATGACTGAAGAGGCTAGAGCTGCAAAAGAAGCGGAACTTACCAAAATTCAGAATGATCTTCAGAAATTCGAGCAAGATGCTCAGGTTTCGTATCAAAGGAAATTAGGTGAGCTTCTTGAGCCGGTTCAAACCAAAGTCGTAAATGCAATCAACGCTGTGGCTGCAGAAAATAATTACACACATATTTTCGCAGAGACTGCTGGCCAGGCCCCAGTTTTGCTTTATACTAAGGAAGAAGATAAGTTTACTGAACTAGTATTAGCTAAGCTTGGAATTCAGTTGCCTCAAGCTCCTCAGCCAGGAACCAAGTAATTCTAACAAATCATTAAATTAAAAACCGATCAGTTGATCGGTTTTTTTTGTTCAAATATTTTATTGGCAGAATTGCTTGTTACTGATTATATAGATTTAAAATTCTCCAATTAGTATCCCCGATAAAAAGCAACTATTAAATGGAGTAATTATCTCAGAAAAATACAAGTACTCTCATTA
>CAZFSC010000005.1:0-61766 GCA_964521585.1 uncultured Limnohabitans sp. | reverse complement strand
TTAAGTCAACAAAGCCGCGATATCCTCCTGTCCCAGCGTCTTCATAAAGCTTTCTTCCGAACTGATCAATTCCCCTGCAAGAGCTAGTTTACGGTTCTGCAGCGCCATGATTTTCTCTTCTACAGAGCCTCGACTGATGAATTTATAGATGATCACTTTATTCTGCTGACCGATTCGGTGCGCCCGGTCGATCGCCTGAGCTTCCACAGCAGGGTTCCACCACGGATCCAACAGGAATACATACTCTGCTTTAGTCAAGTTCAAACCAACTCCCCCGGCCTTCAGGGAAATCAAAAAGACCTTGATTTCTTCCTGTTCCTGAAATTTTTCTACCTGAGCCTGTCGATCTTTAGTCGCCCCGTCAAGGTAAGCGTAGGGGATACCCTCTTGTTCGAGATAGGCTTTGACAATTGCGAGGTGTCTTACAAACTGACTAAATACCAACACCTTGTGCCCTTCCGAAATCATGGATTGTAGCATGTGGGTCACGTCTTCCAGTTTTCCTGAGTCACCGGTGTAATCGTCTCTGACCAATTTAGGGTGATTGGCGATTTGTCTCAACTGGGTCAAACCCCGCAGTAAAGTGAACTGTTGGTTATTTCTGCCTGTAGACTGCATATCGGAGATGATCTTCTCCCGATAATAGCTTTTCACCTCTTCGTACACTTCCTCCTGTTCTGCCGTCATTGCGGAGAATTGAACATTTATGATCTTCTCAGGGAGGTCAGTCGCCACTTGAGATTTAAGTCTTCTCAAGATAAATGGCTTGATCATCACGTTCAACTTGGCAGCTTTTTCTTTATCATCCTGTTTTTCAATGGGTAAAAGAAATTGCTTTTTGAAAGAATTTTGATTCCCCAAAAGCCCAGGATTGATGAAATTCATCTGCGACCAGAGATCCATGGTTCCATTCTCGACAGGCGTACCAGTCAGAATAAGCTTTTGCTTGCTTTTAAGTTGCACCACTGCAGCAGCAATATTGCTCGACGGATTTTTGATGGCCTGCGACTCATCTAGAATAATGTAATTGAAGAAAAACTCTTTCAGTACATCAATATCCAGACGGGCAATCCCGTAAGAAGTCAAAACCAAATCATATTCTCCAAATCTCCAAGGATCTTTGATGCGTTGGGTTCCTGAATAGACCAAAATTTTAAGATCTGGCGTAAATTTCTTCGCCTCCAATTCCCAATTGTAAATCAGGGAAGTCGGCATGACCAAAAGTGAAGTGAATGTAGGATTCTTTTCTTTTTCCGAAGCCAACAGGGCTAATGTCTGAACCGTTTTACCCAAACCCATGTCATCGGCAAGACAACCTCCAAATTTGAATTCGTTCAGAAACCGGAGCCAGTTATAGCCAGCATGCTGGTAAGGCCGTAGGGTTCCGTTAAAATTAGTGGGAATATCATAATCTTCTATCGCTTCGAAATCCCTAAGTTTCTCCAGTTTACGACTCAAAGTCACCTGCACCAGATTGCCCTCTTCCATTTCTTTGGCCAAGGCAAGATGATGCTTGCGCAAAACCATCGTATCGTCTATTCCCCGGTCTTCCATGAAATTGAAAAGCTCGGAATAATTTACAAACCAGGAGGAAGGGATCACGGCAATCTCACCATTAGGAAGTTCAAACTCCGATTTCCCCTGAATTAATAATTTCCGCAGTTTGGCAAACGGAACTAAGTATATCCCGAATTTAATCAGCGCCTTGACATCAAACCAGTCGATGTTTTCATTGACTTCGATCGAGATTTGTGCTCTTCCGATATGATATATTTTACCTTTTGGTCCCGTTTTCTGGCGGATTTTTATCTGTTCTATATCCAGAAAATCCTCTTGGTCTCCAATCCATTCGAAAGCTTGAGTTTTTGGCAAGGCGACTTTTCCCATTTTGAAATCCATCCCTTTATCCCGGAGCATTTTCATAAATGCCTTCTCCTTCTGGGTACTTCGGATCGTTTTATAAAATGTATAGGTACCTTCTTTTTCCTCAAGCCGAACCGAATTGCCCAGCTTTTCACCATCAGGGGTCTGCACCGGAAAATCGTAATCCCCATATTTGAATCGAAGTTCGAAGACAATCTTATCTTCATCAATCCGCTCACCCTCTTCTCCGAAAAGATCTTTGCCTGTATTCCCCGGCAATTCACTTATTGCTAAAAATACCTGGGGGGTTCCGCGCTCAATATGGATATCAAATCCAATCGAGTTGACATCAAACTGAGAAATCAAATTGCTCATAAACCCTCGGTAATAGCTTGGCTCTATCCGCTTATCGATTACAATAAATTTCTTGTTGAGAAAAGGCTTGAGCTTTTTGCCATCTATTCCTTTTTCGAACTGAAACAACTGTCCGTTGACAATCAACCAAGCCGGTTCGTTGCAAAGCAAATAGCCATTTTTATATTGCCAATCCAGCTTCTCGCCCTTGAATTTGATTGAAGGCCAATAGTGGGTATTTTCTTCATTTTTATGAAAATGAAACAGCACAGTAGCACGCTCGGCATTGACGATAATCTCTTTCCCAACCGGATTGCCGTCACTGCTCATCTCAAACAAGCGCTTTCCGATCAGCAAAGGCATGATTTGACCCCGCTTTTTCTCGAGTGCCTGCTCGAGAATATGTTGAACTTTTAAATCTTCTGTCTTGGGATCAAAAATTTTATGAAGGTAATCCTTGGGCCTGATGTTTCCCCGTTTGATGTGAGGCTTGACCAATTTTTCGGGATTCATAGAATCCATAAGTTTGATCAAGTCATAATCCGCCTTATCCAGGCCAGAATCAAATTCAAAAGCATTTGCAGAACTGATATTTTGATGAGCCAGTGAAAGCCTACCCTGCTCGTCTAATTGAACTACAAAGGATTCAAGTAAAAGCCCCAAGTATTCGTGGCTGTAAATAGAATAAACGATCTGAAAGGGCTTGTCAGAATCTACGATCATAGGTTGTGGGTCTTGGTAAACAGCGCTTTGGATCTGGGGTAAATCAAAAAGCAACTATATTATCGGCTGCGATACCAAATTGAGGGTAAAGCAAGGTGAAAATTACAAAAAATAGGGGTCTATACGGATTTTTTGATGGTTTTTTTATAAAAAAACCTGAAAATTCCCTGATTTTGATAAAAATGGCAAAACCAGGGACTTTAAAAACCGCTTAGTTTTGAGTCTCTATGCTTGACTCCGTTTCGTCTGTTTTTGCTTTACTATTTTCTTTTTCTTCCGGAAAAAATCTGCTCTGAAAAAGCAAAATAATAGCCACTCCGATAAATATTGAGGCATCAGCCACATTGAATATCGGCCAGAGGGCGGTATATCCTCCTCCCCAAAGAGGAATCCATTCCGGCAGATACCCTTCCCATATATCAAAGTAAAACATATCGACCACTTGACCGTGAAACCAAGGGGATGGAGCATCGTAGGGTGCATTATTCAACCAAACTCCATAGAAAATCGAATCCACTAAATTACCGATTGCTCCCCCTAAAATCAGGGCGATGCAAAAGATATACATCGGATGCTGCCGCATTTTTATGATATGGTAGAGATAATACCCAATTCCAAACATGGCCACCAAGCGAAAAGAAGTAAGAAGCAACTTCCCATAAGGCGAACCTAATTCCATCCCGAAAGCCATTCCGGGGTTGGTGGTGTAGTGCAGTTTAAACCAATCTCCAAAAACCGGAATCTGTCCCGGGCTACCAAAATCCATCTGAAAATGCACCAACATTTTCACTGCCTGGTCTATCAGAATAACCAACAAGGCTATTCCAAAATATTTGATGTATTTATTCATTGTTTAGCTATTGCCTTCAGGCCTTTTCTACTTTGATTGCAATAGTGAAATCGTCCAGTTCCATCAATGATGCTCCTTCTAGCTGAGAATCAAAATCCAGACTCACAGCTTGAGTTTCCGACTCGATGTAAGACCCGAAGCCGGATACCGCAGCATTGACCTCATCTTGGTCATCTGCCAACGTAATTTTAATCTTGTCCTGCACTTCCAGTCCCATTTCCTTCCGTAGATTTTGGATTCGGTTGACCAGATCACGGGCAATTCCCTCAGCTTTCAATTCATCAGTCAAAGTCACATCCAATGCCACAGTGACTCCGGAATCCGATGCAACTGACCAGCCCGGGATATCCTGAGAAGAGATGAGTACTTCTTCGAGTAGTAATTCTATCGGCTCTCCCTCGACAGTAATTTCGATTTTTCCACTTCGCTCGATCTCCGTTATCTCTTCTTGTCCCCAATTGTTGATAGCAGCTACGACTGGTCGCATCTTGGGGCCCAGCTTTTTGCCTAGTACCGGCAAGTTTGGCTTCACGTTTTTCACCAAAATCCCTGAAGCATCGTCTATGTACTCGATTGTTTTAATATTCACCTCAGATTTAATCAATTCCTCTACATGCTGGATCTGCGTCTTGGTTGCAGCATTGAGCACAGGTATCAAAATTCGCTGAAGTGGCTGACGAACTTTCATTTTTTCCTTTTTCCGGAGCGAATGCACCAAAGAAGAAATTGTCTGTGCCAAATCCATGCTATCCTCCAGTTCTTGATCAATGAGTTTGGCATCAGCATTTTTCCAATCGGTCAGATGCACGGATTCGATATCCGAATCACTTGCTTCGGTCAGATTTTGAAACAACCAATCCGAATAAAAAGGTGCAAAAGAGGACATCAACTGGGTCAGACTGAACAAGCACTCATAAAGTGTCTCATAAGCTGCCTGCTTATCTGTATTCATTTCCCCTCTCCAGAATCTTTTTCTAGCCAGACGTACGTACCAGTTGGAAAGCTGATCTACCGTAAAATCCATAATCGCCCGGGTAGCCTTGGTAGCATCGTAACTATCCATCGCATTCTCCACTTCCGAAATCAAAGTTTGAAGTTTGGAGATTATCCACTGATCGAGTTCTGCGCGTTTCTTAACTGGCACCGCTTTGTCTGGATTATAAACAAACGCATCCAGATTGGCATAAAGCGCAAAGAAATTATAGGTATTCTGGAGTGTACCAAAGAAGCGTCGCTGCACCTCTGTCACCCCATCGAGATTAAACTTCAGATTATCCCAAGGATTAGCGTTGCTCAGCATGTACCAGCGCACCGCATCAGGACCGAATTCCTGGATAGTCTTGAAAGGATCGACTGCATTGCCTAATCGCTTGGACATTTTATTGCCGTTTTTGTCCAATACCAGTCCATTGGCAATCACGTTTTTGAAAGCCACACTGTCAAACAGCATCACCGCAATGGCGTGAAGGGTAAAAAACCAGCCTCTCGTCTGATCTACACCCTCTGCAATGTAATCTGCAGGGTAATTCGCTTTAAAAATCTCTTCATTTTCAAAGGGAAAATGCCATTGTGCATAGGGCATCGCTCCTGAGTCAAACCAAACATCTATTAAATCGGATTCGCGATACATCCGTTCTCCCTTGGAGGAAACCAAAATCACATCATCCACATAGGGACGATGCAGATCGATTTCTTTTCCTTCATAGGGTGATTTTTCCATGAAGCCTTCCGAAATGGATTTTTCTATCTCAGAATTCAGCTCGGCTATGGAGCCAATGCATTTTTCCTCTGCTCCGTCCACCGTTCTCCAGATGGGAAGAGGAGTACCCCAGAATCGGGATCTGCTGAGATTCCAATCCACCAGATTTTCAAGCCAGTTGCCAAATCGACCAGTACCCGTAGCCTCAGGCTTCCAGTTGATCGTTTTATTCAGTTCAACCAGTCTGTCCTTGTAGGCTGTTGTTTTGATAAACCAGCTATCCATTGGATAATACAGCACAGGCTTGTCAGTTCTCCAGCAATGCGGATAGGTGTGCTCGTATTTTTCGACCTTGAAGGCCTTATTTTCATTTTTTAGGATGATCGAGATGATTACATCCGTGTTTTTATAATCTGGCAGATTTTCATCTTCTTCCAGGTAGTTCTTGACGAAGAAGTCTGAGACACCATATTCTTTATGGGCGGTGATTCCATGCTCTTTCATCTTCGCGGAGAGGTATTCCCCGACGATACCGATGAATTTCCCCTGCTTATCTACCAGTGGCAGGTCGTTGCCTTTATCATCTTTGACGAATACACCGGGTACCCCATTTTGTACCAAAGTTCGGAAGTCATCCGCACCAAAAGCCTTTGCCAAATGAACGATACCAGTACCATCCTCGGTCGTCACGTAATCCCCTGCCACCACGGTAAAGGCCGGATAAGGCAACTCTAGGGCTGGGATCGGAAATAACTGCTCATATTCCCAACCTAACATATCCTTACCCTTCATCTCGCCAACCAGCTCATAAGGGATCAGTTTATCGCCAGGCTGGTAATCTTCCAGCTTCAGCTCTGCAGCTTTGGGATTCAGATACGCATTCATTCGGGCTTTGGCCAAAATCACCGTACATGCCTGGAAAGTATATGGATTGAAGGTATTCACTTTCACATAGTCCAAATTCTCCCCAATCGCCAGAGCAGAATTGGAAGGCAATGTCCATGGGGTAGTAGTCCAAGCCAGCAGATAGGTGTTTTCCTCCCCTTTCAGCTTAAATTGTGCGGTAATCGAGGTATCCTTGACATCCTTGTAAGTACCAGGCTGATTGAGTTCATGGGATGACAATCCTGTCCCTGCTGCCGGTGAGTAAGGCTGGATGGTATAGCCTTTATAAAGCAGACCCTTCTCATACAGCCGCTTCAGCAGACTCCAGAGTGATTCGATGTATTCCGGTTCAAAGGTGATGTACGGATCATCCAAGTCCACCCAATAGCCGATTTTTTCGGTCAACTCATCCCATTCATGTTTGAATCGCATGACCGTCTCCCGGCATTTGCGGTTGTATTCTTCGACAGATATTTTCTTACCAATATCCTCTTTAGTGATGCCAAGTTCCTTTTCTACCTGCAACTCCACAGGAAGTCCGTGCGTATCCCAGCCTCCTTTACGTTTTACTTGATAGCCCTTAAGGGTTTTGTATCTGCAGAATATATCCTTGAGTGTCCGGGCCATCACATGGTGAATCCCAGGTGTACCGTTGGCAGAAGGTGGCCCTTCAAAAAAAGTAAAGGTCTCTGCTCCCTCACGATTTGCAACAGACTTCTCGAATATCTTGTTCTCTTTCCAGTAGGTCAATACTGACTCTCCGATCTGAGGATAATCGACATTTTTGTACTCTTTGTATGTTTTCACAATTTCCTTTCTTGTAGGCAATTAGGTGGCAATTTGATTTTTGGGTGTGCACCCGTCCCAAATGAGGGATCGCGCATCTGCCCTGTTCCGCTTGCTTTGCTTCACGGATACCGCTGCTATCGCTCGCACGGTGGAGGAAACATCCCCCTCAAAAGCAGGGACAAAGATAGAAGAAAAACCCTTTTGGGTGGATAGATTTCCGAAAAATGGACTTTGAACATTTTTAATTGGGATCCAAAATAGCTGACTTCATAAAAACCTACTTCATGGACCTATTCAACTTAAAGCACATCACGAGCTAAATACCATTTTGAAATCCTGTGAGATCATTTTTGAAGATAAAAATCCAATTCTTGAACTTTTGACGGTTAAACAATGGGAATCTTCAATGGCAACTGTTACCTAATTTTCATTGCTCTTTTGGCCAGCGATGAATAACAGAAGGCTGAAAAAAGCTTAATTAAGTTTAACATCAATTATCTAAAAGGCTTAACCTATCCGGCAACATAAAAGCGAATTCAAAGAATAAAAAGTCCAGTTTTATAAAATTCAGCCAAATATATACTCCACCCTTTTATTATCTATAAAAACAACCGATTACAAAACCTTCTCTGAGTTCTCATTCAATCTCATTATTTTTCAGCTCAAGTTTCCTTTACTATGACAACTAAACTTCTCCGCCCTTTTGTTTTTCTTTTTCTTTTCGCCTGCAATAACTCAGTGCAAATGGTCAAAGAAGATCCAATCCGATCGGGAAATCCAATTTTTGAAGGCTGGTATGCTGATCCGGAAGGTGTAGTTTTTGAAAAGGAATACTGGATCTATCCAACTTTTTCAGCACCTTTTGAAGAACAACTTCATTTTGATGCTTTCTCCTCAAAAGATCTGGTGACTTGGGAAAAGCACGAAAGAATCCTGACCAATGGAGAAATAAATTGGGCCCGTCAGGCAATGTGGGCTCCTGCTGCAATAGAAAAAGACGGAAAGTACTTTCTATTTTTTGCGGCCAATGATCCATTGACTCCGGAGCGACCCGGCTATGATCCGGATAATGATATCAACCATTTTGGGGGAATTGGAGTCGCTGTTGCAGATCACCCAGCAGGTCCTTTCAAGGATTACCTAGGCAAACCCTTGCTTTCTGATTTTTATAACGGCGCTCAGCCCATTGATCAATTTGTCTTTCGGGATGTAGACGGGAGCCATTATTTCTTTTATGGTGGCTGGGGACATTGCAATTTGGGTAAACTAAACGCTGATTTTACAGGATTTGAGGCATGGGAGGACGGAAATCTTTTTCAGGAAATCACACCTGAAGGCTACGTGGAAGGGCCTTTTATGTTTCTGAGAAAAGGGATCTATTACCTGATGTGGTCGGAGGGTGGATGGACCAATGATACCTATAAAGTGGCTTATGCCATGGCAGATAGCCCAAGAGGCCCTTTTGAACGAATAGGTACAATACTTGAATCCGACACTACAGTGGCTACTGGTGCTGGACATAATTCCGCCATTCAAAAGCCTGGAACCGATGATTGGTATATCATCTACCATCGAAGACCAATTCCTAACAACAGCCCGCATCACCGGGTCACCGCGATTGATGTCATGAAATTCAACGAAGATGGGACGATACAGCCTATCAAAATGACATTTGAAGGCGTAGCTGCCAATCCGATTGACTGATTTCGGAGGCTATCTAGACTGAGGGGGAATATCTTTTGATTGATTACGTCTAATGGGAAAATTTCAAAGCGATTACTCTTTCCCTATTTCAACTTAATCTTGATCATTTGAATTTTTCAAAATACCTACCCGTTGAAAATTAAATAATCGTTTCTCTACCTATCCAAGCGCTGAAACAGAAATGAATATTCACCCGGAAGTAAATTCACCAGTCTTCGATAAGGTTTAAAATTTAACTTTCACCTCTCTCTTTTCACCTGCTCTTTCGAAGGACACCGTAGTGGAATCTCCTTTTTGAAAGGCACTCAAAGCACGCATGTAGCTCATCATGTCTACCACCGCTGAGTCACCCATTTGAATTATTATATCTCCCTTTACCAAACCGGCAGCCTGTGCCGGTTTGTCTTCCGACACTCCATCTATTCGCATTCCTTTTCCATCGAATAAGTAATCCGGAACCACCCCAAGCGAAACCGTAAACCGGGGGGAATCGCCCGAGCTATCTTTGGTTTTGGTGAATGCCAGTTTTGATTCGTCATCCAACTGATCTATCAGTCGATCCAAATACCTGACTACTTTCAGTAATCCTTCATAATTAATCAAATCCGCATCATCAGAGGGTCGGTGGTAATCCTCGTGCTGTCCTGTAAAAAAATGTAGAACAGGCAGGTCCTGCAGGTAAAACGAGGTATGATCTGAAGGTCCTACCCCTGATTTGGATGTGACTAACTTAAGACTGTCGGCATTCGCCAATTCCAAAACAGGAACGAAAGAAGGACTGGTTCCTACACCATTAATCGACAAAGTTTTTTCTTCATTCATCCGACCGACCATATCCATATTGATCATGAAATGGATCGACTCCAGATCCACAGTCGGATTTTTGACGAAATAGTTTGAACCCCAAAGTCCATTTTCCTCGCCGGAAAAGGCGATAAACAGGAAATTGGAATTATGTTTTTCATGTTTTAGAATTTTGGCCAAAGCCAATAAAGCAGCAGTACCAGAGGCATTATCATCGGCGCCATTATGAATAGCAGAATCTCCTCTGTGCAATGATCCTTGGCTTCCCCAGCCAAGATGGTCAAAATGAGCACCGATCACGATCGTCTTTTTTGAGCCATTGTCGATCAGACCGATTACGTTTCTGCCTGTGACTTCTGGACCCTCTGAATCAAATTGGGCTTCTTCATGTGGATTGCTGGGTTTGGAAACCGTAAAAGGTTGCAAATATCCCTCAGTTCCTTTTGGTAAAAGGCCTATCTTTTCAAATTCAGCGGCCAAATAAGCTGCAGCAAGCTGCTCTCCATCCGTACCAATTGCCCTTCCCCCAAGATCATCGGATGCCAAATATCGGACATCCATTTTCAGACCTTCCAACAAACTTTGGTCCGTAGGAACGGTATCACAACTCCATGTCAGTAAGGAACCGAGAATCAGCGAGAAAATGTATTTTGATTTAAGATGCATATCCAGATCAGGTTGAACTCAAAGATAATTGCCGGTTTTCTTATATAGAATTTAAATCATATTCATCGCAAAATAGCTCAAATACTTTTTTTATGGCTGTTTAGATTAGAAATGATAGTCCAAGAATAATTAGACAGTAACTTCTTTCAATTTTTAAAATCAGAATGTATCTCCTTTTTATTTTTTTCAATTCCTTTTAAGTATTATTTTGGGTCAACCAACCTAAATGATATGAAAAAATTAAAATCAATTTTGTCAATCGCATTTGCGATACTCCTGATTTCGGCATTTAGTTTTACCTCCTGTGGAGGCAAAAAAGAAGGCAATAACGAATCAAGTACAGAACACGTGGAAGAGCATCCAGCTGAGGGAGGGGAACATCCAACAGAAGGCGGCGAGCATCCTACTGAGGGAGATACTACAGAGCATCCAGCAGATACCACTGCCCAATAAATTTTGCATGAAGGAATAGAAAGAGGCTGTTCAAACAGCCTCTTTTTTTATGACTTTGTTTTTCGCTCAAAGGAAAAACGGGAATTTACTTTTACCTCCTTCCCGTCAATCTCCAGATAGGGGTAAGCCAGAAAATTGATTGGTCCTGCTTGCGGGGCAGGAGAGAATTTCAGATCCCTTCCTCTGCTGAGTTCAATTCGATTGGCAGGATGCCTTCCAAAATAATAAGTAGCCAAAGCCGTGTATTTATTCGCTTCGCTTATATCTACAGGCCACCACTTGCCATCAGCATAGAACTCTGCCCAGCAATGGTAGCCATCAATCCCTCCCTCATTCCGGTCGGAAGGGATAGAGGCACCAATGGCAAATCTTGCAGGGATGCCTACTGATCTCGCAAGGGAAATGAAGAAGGAATGAAACTCAGTACAATTGCCGGTCTTTGAATCGCAGGCATAGTTTGAATCTCCTCTGCCATAATCTCCGAATTTCATATAGCGCATATTGTCGATGACGTAATCATATAATGCCCGGGCTTGGATCAAATGGCTCTCGTTGATTTTCTCACCCAACTCTTCTTTTGCAATTTCCTCAAACCTCCCGCCTGTCGGCATCAGCTTGCTAGAGGCGAGATAGAGTTTTGGATCGGGTGCATCTGCTTCATAGGGACCTTTTTCCTTTCTTTTTACCCGATAGGTAAGAGAGATCTCCTCTCCAGAATTGCGCTGATCCAGTTCCATATAAAATACAGAGTTTCCGTAGTTCCCCTCTTTAATTTTTCGAGTACCAGTGGGCAGTTTCATTTCTACCAACTCTACCTCCTGAAACTGATCTGACTCAGCCATGGGAATCCACAATTGGGCCCTTCCCTCCAACTGGGGAAGTTGGGCTTTGTAATAAAATTCGAACTCGTCCCTACCTTCCACTACCCCAAGCAGATTATTATTGGCTTGATCCATCGCTACCCGATACCATGTTTTGTCTTCTTTATTTTGTTTCCAGGAGTAAAATGGCTTTCCATTCAGTTTATGTACCGTGGTGGAGGTGACATCCATTGCCCCAGGCTCTCCGGACATGAAAAAATCCACATCATAGACTTCCCCGCTCTCATCTACCAAATCCACGCAGGCAAAGTGACTGTTGGGGCCCAGATTGGAAAGATATTCCGTATGCACACGGACTAGCTTCATTTTCAAATCATGATTTTCATCTTTTACTGGAAATATGCCTCCATTCTTCTCCGTCTGATCGGCGATATAGGCTTTGATTCCTTCCTCGATTTGAGTAATGCTTATCTTGGGACGAGGCTTAGTGACTATTGATTCTTCGTGCTTTTTCTCCTTTTGATTGCAGGCGAAAGCAAACTGGAGCAATAAGAAATATAAGATCAGCTGTTTTTTTCTCATACAGCTAATTTACAAGCTGTTTGATAGAATCAAATGGATTTGATGGAGAAGGATCAATCAAAGCTTCCTATGGGTGGGCATTATTTTTCCCTTTAATGCGAAGATGGGATTGTTTCTTTAAGAATAAATCACCTCGCTATTGTGCCTTTGTAGTGCTTTAAAATTACAATACTGTTATTTAATACGATTTTCGGCTCAGTTTAAAAGTCCACTCGGCCAATTACTTTGATTCCTGCCATGATTTTTGTTTTTTAATGAAGTAGCCTAACCTTAAAACCTATGAAACTTTATAAAAGACTGATTTTTCCTTTAATTCTGACGATACTCTTGAGCTTTTCAAAGCTGTACTTTCAGGCGGAATCGAAGGAGTGGGAAGGTATTCTTTCCTATGTCCCTCACCTGAATACTGTATTGATCATTTGTGGTTTTACCTGGTGTCTTCTTGTTCTGATAAAAATCGGAAAAAGACAGTTTTTGAAACAATATGATATCAACAAGGTGGATAACCTTAAGGCGCGAAAAGTTTATACTCAAATTAATGTACTGGAGAAAGTCGCCAATTTTATCATTATAGTATTAGGCGTGGGATTAATCTTGATCTCATTTGAATCGATCCGTCAGATCGGTGTCGGGCTATTTGCTTCTGCAGGAGTAGCAGGTATCATTATTGGTTTCTCAGCGCAGAAAGCAATCGGAACCTTGGTTGCGGGGATACAAATTGCGATCACGCAGCCCTTTCGGCTCGAAGATGCAGTAGTTGTAGAGAATGAATGGGGCTGGATAGAAGAGATCAACCTAAACTATGTAGTGGTTCGGCTTTGGGATCAACGAAGACTTGTTTTGCCTTCTACTTATTTTCTGGAAAAGCCCTTTCAAAACTGGACCAGGACCTCGGCGGATATCATTGGCTCAGTTTTTATTCATACCGATTATACAGTCCCTTTTGATGCACTTCGCGAAGAACTGGATCGCATATTGGATGCTACTGACCTTTGGGACAAAAAAGTAAAGGTCTTGCAGGTCACTGATGCCAAAGAATACACGGTAGAATCACGGATATTGGTTTCGGCGATTAATTCACCCACTGCCTGGGATTTGCGGGTCCATGTCCGGGAAAAAATGGTGGAGTTTATCCAAAAGAATTACCCGGATAGCTTACCAAAATCAAGAGTATCCCTGGAACAGAAAAAGGAATCAGATTAATCAGCGATCAGAAAATCCGCTGGAAAAAAATCTTCATTCTATTTATTTTCAACAAAATACATTAGAATTTCTCCCTTGTTTTTGGCTGAGATCTTACCCCGGCTTTCGAAAACAAAATCATTCTTGCAGACTTGGTAAGTAGAATGTGACACATTGATTTTTCCGGCTATAGAACCGGATTGGATCCGATCTGCTGTATTCACCGTGTCTCCCCAGATATCAAAGCTAAATTTCTTCAGGCCCACTACCCCGGCTACCACTGGTCCGGTATTGATTCCTACTCTGATTTTGAAGTATTCCCGGATTTCGGGAGGTTTTTGCTTTCCGTATTCCTCTATAAAATCCCGCATTTCGATACCTGCCCGGATGACATCTGCTGCTGTGCCAGTCTCTCCGGTTACACCACAGGCACTCATGTAAGCGTCTCCTATAGTTTTTATTTTCTCCAAACCGTATTTGGTGGTAATCATATCGAAATTTCTGAAACAGTGATCCAATTCGGCCACCAGTTCTTCAGAAGTAATCTGCGAAGAAAACTTTGTGAAGTTTACAAAGTCTGTAAACATGACCGTCGCATCTGTCTGGAGTTTAGCCTTTGCAAAACCGTTCTTCTTAAGTTCATCTGCGGTATCTTTTGGAAGGATATTCAGCAGGAGATCCTCAGAGCGTTTTTTCTCTCTTGAGAGTTCCTGATTTTTAAGACGGAGATCCTTTGTTCGATCCGCAACACGAATTTCAAGTTCTTGATTATAGGCTTCCAATTCCTGATTGGCCTTTTCCAGACTGGCATACAAGCTGGCATTGGAAAGTCCGGCTTCCAAAAATCCGGCGATTGAAATCATGGTATCCACATCCCCCTCGTCCAGCGGTGGATAGAAAGGCCAAGCTTCTTTTTCTCTTCCCGAAATCATCCAGCCTACGATTTTGCTTCGGGTTCGGATTGGGACAGCGATGAAAAAAGGAATTCCGATTTCCTCTTGGATCTCTTTTACCAGTTCATTTGGTCTGCTTCTTTTATTTGCAAAAAACGGTCGGTTAATGTGCTCATCCTTTCTGAAAAACTCGATCTGTTTATTGTGAATTTGATCTATTTCAACTCGGCTGAATCCCATGTAAAATTTTGGACTAAAGCTATCCGGCTTCCCCTGCACAGCCCAGAGCACAGTAGACTTATCCATTTTCAGGGTAGTATTGATCAGTTCCAGCGTATTTCTGAAAAAGTCATCTTCATAGATCTGATGTCCAAAGGCGTCGTGAAGAGCCGAAAGAATCGTAAATCCATTTTCCTTCTGAATGAGTTTTCGCTTTAAAAGTGAAATTTGTGAATCACTTCTGATATTCTGACCGGCAACCTCATCAGAGAGCGCCCGATAGTACTCCACCTGACGCTGGAGATCTTCAATGATGCTATCCTTTGGTTCAGAACTCATAAAAATTTTTTCAATCTAATTCTTCGCTGAACAGGCAAAATACCCCGGTCCAATCCAACACTTGCAACTCCCCTTTGATCATTGCTAACTCTCCGGCTTCATAGATTCCCATCAGGGGAAACTCTCCGCCGATTGCATCTTGAACATGTCTAACATCCTCATCCGTCTGATTGGAATAAGCTGCTGCCCGGCCTGAGCAATTGATGTATAATCCAAAAATTATTCTTCGATTACGGGATTTGACCTTTTCGATCAATTTTTTAGTCCGGATTGACACGTATTGCATTTCAAAGCTTCTTCTCATCAACTGTACTTCCATGCCTGCTTCGATGTCCATTTCGGCCATGTAGAGGCCTCTGCTCTCCGTATCTACACCCACACACATTCGATTGATGTAGTTCCCGGGATTATAAGGCTCCCATTTGTCGCCCATATTTTTACCAAATGTCACAAAAAATTTTAATTCTTGTTGATTTTCAGTGAGATCATCACCCAGGATCTGACCTACCACATCTAAAGCTGGTTGATGATCAAGTTCCAAAATATTGGCTCCTTTTACCGCCGTGACTTGGTGATAAGCGCTGGCAGGCTGACAGCCATGCATGATCTGCACATCCATTTTAATATCTCCCTGAATCACCAATGCCATAGCAGCATTTTGGCTCATGGTTTTTCCACACCATTGGTGGGTAGGTTTGAATTTCATATCACCAAGCATCCTCGCACCGATGACATTGGGCCAGCTGCCTATACTACTATTCATCCCTTTTACGAATGGGGTTCCATAATTCATCCTGAACCTACCTTCCAACCGATTAACGGCATCAAAGAGCAAAATCATTTCAGCATGGGGTCCATAATTCTTCTCTCTGATCTGCTTGCCAAGAGCTTTACCGGTTTCATATTCATGAAATCCAATTCCCTCCTGAATGAATAAATCGAAATCTGATGAGGAATTTCCCAATAAGCCAACTACCGTCTGGTATCCATCGTAGCCGAGCTCAGAGTTGGTAAAAGATCCGTTAGAATATCCGCCAAAAAACTGAGTCTGTTCCCCTAAACAGGACTGGACTCCCTGAAAAAAAAGTTCTGCTTCGTGTCTCGAAGTACAGAACAAAAAACAAAGCTGGACTTCCTTTGGAGAAAGTCCAGCCATTTTTAGGGCTTCTTTTGAAGCATGAAGTCCAGCTTTGGCGGAGTCTGAAGATTCAGAGAATCCAACTCCAAAAGAGGTAGCTCCAGTTGCCATTTCTTATTCTTCGATTACAATTTCTGAAGTCACTTTAAGTGGAAATTCAATCGTGTTTTTGATTGGAGATTTTTTGTCCAAAGTCTCTTTAGACTTGGTCAATTGTTCTTTTGTAGCTCCGTTTTTACCCTTCAGAGTCACTTTGTAATGAAGATCCAGCGGACCGCTGGGCTTAGATCGATCCATTCCCAGTACGCCGTGAATGTCAAAGTTCACGAATACTTCTACCTTGATTTTTTCGAGATCGGTACCGAAAAGAGCCGCATTGGTTGCGATTCCTGCCGTCAAACATCCGCATAATGCGGAAGCAAGATATTCTACCGGATTTGGATGCTCGTCAGTACCCCCCAGTACAGCGGGTTCATCTACCATCAGTGAATACTTACTTGTTTCACTTCGGATATTCTGGCCGTTCGAAAAAAGCTCTGATACGGTCACAGCTGCCTTGGTTCCACCCTTCCATTCGGACTCGGCTTTGAATTGGACCTGGGCTACTTTTGGATCATTTTGGATTGCTCCTACAAGTGCTTCGATGTTATCGAGATTCACTCCATTTTTGATATTTGGCATTTTAAAAAAAGATTAATATGTGATAAAAAGGATTAGGGAAATATACCAAAAAAAGAGGCTAGACCAAACTTTGCCTTATATTTAGGTAATTTAATTTCTCTCTGTTTCACTATAATTACACTAATTTTTTATCAAGTATGTCACAAAAAAATCTAAGAAAAGTTCTACCTGATCAAGAACTACATCGAATGCTCCAAAATATTACTGAATCAGATAAAACAGAATTTATCGACTTGATTTATTCCCTTTTGAAACAGGCCAGTACTACAGAGCATTTATTGGCAATGCAATACCTTTTTACCAGCTTCAGTCTGAAAAAATATCCTGAAGAATTTGCAGACTACCATCCAGGATCTACAGATCCCGCACAACAAAGGATCAATGAAATCCGAATGGCTCAGGTGGAGAAAATCAGACGCTGGGAAGCCGACATCCTCATGGTATCACGGGAAGAAATGACCCACCTTTGCTACGATATGAACTTGCTAGCGATTCTTGGCAAAGACCCTTATCTCTTCCGACCAAATTTTCCCGTGCCGGCAAGTTCCTTTCCTTTGGGAAAGCCCGTCAACCTTATGCCCTTCAGTCCTGTAGCTTTGGAGATTTTTCGATATTGGGAAAAACCCGACCATCTTCCGGTTCCGGATCCCCTTGAAGCCGGCGGTATTCCAGAAGAATTAAAGAATCTTTTTACCATCCCGCACAAAAGCCCAGATCAGTTTGATCATGCTGAGACACAGGACCAAGCCTTGGATTTTCTAAAGGAATTTTTGCAAAAGACGATTTCCAAAGAAAAACTCGCACAGGTAAAAGATCCGCTGGCTAATGGATCCTACTTTGACAGCATTGAAATGCTCTATACGTTTATTCGAGCTTTTATGCTATTGGCCTTTAAATACAAGATTCTAGTGGGTCAAAATATGGAGCGGATCGTGGATGAGCATTATGGTTTTAATATCTTGCTTAATCCCTTGGTAATAGGTCAGTTTGAAAATTATATTGAGGAGGCCATCGGGCAGATAATTGAGGAAGGCGAAGGGGTATGGGGAATACCTCCTGCTTTGGGAAGTCATTTTTGGGTTTTCCAGACAGTAATTGATTCGATGTCCAATGAATCAAAAGACACGGGATTGCCATTCGAGGCGGCTCTTCCGGTAGTCTGGAATCCCACCATAGCCGGTCAGAGCGACCGACATTTGATCAATTCCATTCCTAATTTGCCGGACAATGCCACCTACCAAATCACAAATACAGTGGCAATCAAATCGATGGAGCTATTCAATGAAGCCTACGGAACAATGATCCGTATGTTAAGTGGATTCTTTGGTCATTATGAGATTGACCAGACCACGGGAATTCGACCTCCAATGGTCAATGCGTATTTCCAGACTGCCTTTTATCCTTTTATGACCAATGTGATCCGCCCGCTCGGAGAAATGATCTGCAGACTTCCGGCAGACGAGAATTTTGTGCCCGATGGAGGCAAAGTTCCGGAAAGATGTGCCGGACCGGATTTTATGTTTGATGTTCCTCAGACCGACACAGCAGCAATTGCAGCGGAGATTCTGCCGTACGAGGATGTCAATCAATATTTGGCAAGATTTGAATCAATGGCAAAAAAAGCCTTGGAAATCAAATCCCTCTGTGAGGAGCGGGGATACCATATGGCCTTCTACCAACAACCTGATGCCAGAGATTTTAACGTTTCATTTGCCTATCTGGCAGAAAATTTTGAGCGGATCGGAAAAAACTTTGCCGCTTATTGGGACGGCAAGATGGTAGCTCCCATCTCTTCAAAAGGATTTCAGAATTATTCCACCAACTTTAATTGATTTTTTTATGCCCACATTAAGCATTTCATTTGACGGCTATTTCCAATGTCGCCTCGCCACCGACCCAGACCCCTCCAATGAACAAAGAGGAATCAGCGGCTTCACCTATGCCGTAGCCGGAGAGACACTTTTGGATCCATCAATCTGGTCTCAGGCCAAGGATATTGAAAAGAATTATGGGAAAAAAGATCCGGCATTTCAAGACCCGCTTCGCTCCAATCCACAGTTTGACATCAAAAATATCCGTGAGGCTTCTCCCGACTATTCCAATTATAATCAAAGGGGAATCGGGATTTTGGTCAATAAAGTAGAAATCGATGGGGTATTAGTTCCAGATTTGGATTCCAAACTAAAGGGAGCGCTATGCCGATTTGCAAATAGGCCGATTTCAAATGGTCCTTACAAAGGCCCGATCTTCGAAGGACGCAATCAAATTACCTCAGATGGAGATCCGGATCGTTTTACGGTCAATCCCTTTCTCTTCACCATATCTACACCTGATGATTCCAAAACAGTTTTGAGTCGATTCGATCCCTTGGATTTTGATAAACCAGATGATCAATTGTATCAGGTTTTTCCGAATGATAAAGTGGACAGGAGATTGCCTTACCAGCGATTTGCACTTTCCGAAACTGGACTGAATCAAATTGGGCTGACTTCTGATGATCTGAATACTTATTTTCAAAATCGGATGAACTGGCTTAAAGGAAAAATCGTGGAAGCCGAAGCCACCAACAAAACTGCTCTTGCAGAAGCTTTCCGCTCCCGACTCTATGCAGTCAATTTCTTTACCCAGGCTACCGGACCTACTGTATTGGCCAATCGCCTGCTCAGCCGGATTCCACTGCGGCAATTGTATAAGCATTCGATCCGAGGCAATGCCTACATGGACCCTATTCCAAAAGTGGATGCAGAATTTTTTTCCCCTCACCAAATAGACATGGAGAAAGACTGGGAAATCCTGTATTACATGGGACAATATGATGGAGACTTAATGGCTGGCTGGTGCAGCGGTACGCTCGATATTCCATTGCGCTAATCCAAAAAATACTGATTGAAGCTTAGGTATTCCTGCCTGAGCTTCCTTCCTTCCGACTATGTGGACTTGCCCTGTTTGCGAAAGAGATCTAAAAAGAGAGAATCAATGGCACATGTGTATCAAGGCGGATCTAAACACACTTTTCGAGGATAAACCCAAGGAACTTGAATTCATTTTTGACAAGCTTTTGGCTGAAATCTATGACTGGGATGAGGTGATTGTCAGCAATACCCGAAAGGCAATCATGTTTGTACATAGGCAGACATTTTTGGTCATCCGGCCGATGTCCAAAGCCCTTGACTTGCAGTTTTATTCGAAAGAGCAACTTCCCTGTCCTCCTTTTTTCAGGTCCATTGCAGTATCAAAAAAATTTGAAAATCATATCCGGATTTCAGCTTTAGATGAGCTTTCCCCTAGCCTTTTGAAGTATATAAAGCAATCATACGACATGCTTTAAAATTTTTTTTTAAAGTCCATTTCCGTATTTTAAGAAATGCCATTTCAAAAAATAGCTTATAAGCATTTTTTATTTTCCACGGTTTTCACCTTAGGTTTTATCCACTTGATTTTTGCGCAGGAAGTAGAAAAAAAGGAAAGCAATTTTGAGTTTTCCGCCTTTATAGGTGGCTATTATGGATATGACTTCAACCAGCCAAGAGAAAAAAAACGATTGCCTTTTTTGTTTAATCATACCCGATCGGATCAGTTTGCTATCAATCTTGCATTGGTCGAGGGAAAGTATGAACGGGGTTGGGTGCGGGCAAATCTTGGAATCCAGCAAGGCACCTACGCCCAAGACAATTACAGCGCCGAGCCTAAAGCGCTTAGATGGTTGAACCAAGCCAATGTCGGTTTTGCCCTCAATCAATCCAAAACTATCTGGCTGGATGCTGGCCTTTTACCTTCCCATATTGGATTTGCAAGTGCTGTATCAACGGAAAATATGACGCTTTCTAGATCCCTGATTGCGGAAAACAGCCCATATTTTCTGACAGGAGCACGATTGGGCTGGCAGAAAGATGAGCAACTGTATATTTCTTTTTGGATCACCAGAGGCTGGCAAGTGATTCAAGGAGTCTCTGGAAATTCTATTCCATCAATTGGCACACAGGTTAATTACGCTTCTTCTGAGCGGTTGACTTTAAACTGGAGTACTTTGATTGGGAATAATTATCCGGATGAATTTAGAAAATGGCGCTATTTCAGCAATCATTACATTACCTACCAGTTTGGATCAAACTGGAATCTGATCGCGGGAATAGATTTGGGCTGGGAACAGACAGCTGTAAATTCAAAAAATCTAAACTTCTGGTCAGGAGGTTCTCTGATACTTGGCTTTGAACTGAATGAAAATTGGGCAGCAGCTTTCAGAGGAGAATATTATTCAGATCCAGAAGGAGTAATCGCCAGAAATGAATTGGAAGCTGGCTTAAAAACAAGTGGAATCAGTCTAAATCTGGACCGAGATCTGCCTGGAGGATTCACGATCCGCGTGGAGTCAAGGTACTTGTTTGGAAGATCCAATCAATATTTGAAACAGGGGAGAGCAAAAAACGACAATCTCTTCCTCCTTTCTGCCATCACCTGGCAATGGAATTAAGCCACCAAATCCCTAAATTAAACTAATATTAGTTTATCAGCTTTAAATGTATTTCCCTGACTGCTTGACTGAATGCTTAAAGAATTGGATTAATCCTTCCCTATTTTGTTTTAAGTAAATTTTATAGCTGTAGTTCCTCTCAATCAATTAGGCTTGTACTTAGATTGATTTTTTTTCAAAAAAGACTATAAGTCCTCCAGCTTATCGAGGTACTCATTAGCCTGTTTTAGGATTTCATCCTTATTTTTCATCTTATCCAGGGTCTGATAAGCCATCCCTATCCTTGGATTTTTTTCGAGTTTATCTCGATGGCGATCATAAAAATGCCAATAGAGACTATTAAATGGGCAGGCATCTTTCCCCGTTTTTTTATTTGGATCGTAATCGCATTGTTTGCAATAATTACTTTGTTTTTTGATGTAATTGGCAGAAGAAACATAGGGTTTGGTCCCGACTATACCGCCATCCGCGAACTGACTCATACCACGGGTGTTAGTGATCTCCACCCATTCGATGGCATCAATGTAAATCCCCAAATACCATTTATCCACTTCATCCGGATCGATTCCGGCGAGAAGAGCAAAATTTCCCGTTACCATCAACCGCTGGATATGGTGTGCATAAGCCAGTTCCAAAGATTGGGAAATCGAATGACTCAGGCATTTCATTTTGGTTTCACCTGACCAAAACCAGTCCGGCAATTTGCGGTCGTGATCAAAGAAATTCATGTCCGCAAAGTCCGGCATTTTTGCCCAATAGACGCCACGCATAAATTCACGCCAGCCCAAAACCTGACGAATGAATCCCTCCACCTGCGAAATAGTAATCTCATCTTTATTTTCTTTCCAATGGTTCTCCACTTGCTTGACCACTTCTAGCGGAGAAAGCATTTTGGAATTCAATGCATAACTCAATCGGGAATGAAAAAGATAGGGATCCCAGGTGGTTAGCGCATCCTGATAATCCCCAAAATGCACGAGAAGTTTTTTGCAAAAATGATCCAAAACTTCCAGTGATTCTTCTCTGCTACTGGGCCAGTTGAAATTTGACTCATCCACAGTCCCGATTGTTTCAATGCCGACCTTTTCAATCATTTTTACAAGATCCGAGACATCTTTTTGATGTAGCTTTGGCTTTCTTAGCAGTCGCTTATCTTCGATCGCATCCCGGTTTTCTTTATCAAAATTCCACTTGCCATCTACAGGATCTTTTCCATCCATCAGGATATCAAAATTCTTGCGCATCTCCCTGTAAAAAGTCTCCATGAGGTAGGTTTTCTTCCCTTCAAAAAAATCCTTAAGGAAACCTCTTTCTGTCAAAAAATGCTCAGTATCTACAGATCTAGCAGGGATTTCCAATTTCTTACATATTGATTGCAGCTGTTGGTCCAGGCGATATTCATCCGGAAGTTGATATTCAAACTGTTCAAAATCATCAGATTCGACCAATTTGAGAATCATTTTTTCCAAGTCATGGGTATTATCAGAATCATCCAATCTGAAATAATTCACCTGATGACCTTGGTTTTCGAGATATTCAGCAAAATTCCGCATACTTAAAAAGTACGCTATTACTTTTTGAATGTGGTGCTTGACATAGTCAGTTTCCTGACGCATCTCCAACATCAGGTAGGTAACTTTCTCGGATTTTTCTTCAAACCAGGAATGTTGGCTGTTCAATTGATCTCCCAGAATTAGTCGTAATGTTTTAGACATAAAAAAAAGGCTTTGTTAATAAAAGCCCTTTCCAAAAAGATTTGTTTTAGATTTTAATATTTAAAACAAGGCATAGAGGAAGTTCTACCTCTTCCTTTGGCTGAGCCAGCCAGAAAACTATAACGCAAACTTACCTCGTGAGCACCTCCGGTATTGGTGTTTCCTAAAGTTGAAATAGTAAAATCATGACTGTAGCCCATATCCAGACCTCCGCCTAAGGAAATCCCCAAAAGACCTACAATGGACTCATGGTTTGCCTGTTCATCTTTACTTACTGGAATTCCCCGGTACCAAACTCCCAATACAATAGGCTGGATATTTATTTGGGCTCCCATGTCCAGTTGAGAAAATGCACCTTGGTTTTTATAGTTAAAAGCTAAAGTAAGATCCTTTGTTCCGGTTCTTTGATTGTACATCTGGGAAGAACTTCCTCCGGAAAGGTCAAATTTAACACCGCCATGTGCGGACACTTTGAGTGGCAACCTACTATTTGCCCCATCGAGAAATGAAATATTAGGCTGGGTGAGATGATGACCAGAAAGACCAAACCAAACATTTTCATTATGAAAAAGCATACCAAAACTGTAATCCATGAATTGATGGCGCATTCCTGCCCCTAGGTTTTCACCGCTAAAGTCTCCGACAGCGCCGGTCTGATCGTCGATTTGGCTTCCAAAAATCAAATCCCCAAAGTATGCATCCCGATCCATGTAGCTAACCTGGCCCCCCATTCGAAGAAAAGATCGGAATCCCAATCGCATCCGATAGGAATAAGAAGCTCCTATTTCAGAGACACTCAGATTCGCCATACTTTGCTCTGACTTGTTGACAATCAACCCTACCCCGCTTTTGGCATTGAACATATAATGATCAATATAAGCGGAATAAGAGGTAAAAGACTGATCCAATCCTGGCCATTGATTTCGGAAATTAACACCAATTCTCGTCATTTCAGAAGAACCGGTCATGGCAGGATTCAGATAAAGCGGGGCTGCATAAAACTGAGAATACTGAACATCCTGAGCATTTGAATCAAGACAGAAAAAAATCTGGACGAGACAAATTATGGCTATCGTAAATATTTTTTTCATACACTATCTGATTAAAGTGATTCCGCCTGTTTTCTCAAACTGTTTCCCATCTCTAGAAGAATAGGTAATACGATACATGTAATTGCCTGCGGGTAGCATTTGACCTTGATAAGTCCCATTCCACCCTTTGCTTTCTACACCTACAGTAGAATAAATCCGCTCCCCCCAGGTATTGAAAATGTCCATGGTAAATGAGGAAATGGCTTTGATTTTAGGAATGAATTCATCGTTGAGCCCGTCGCCATTTGGTGTAAAGGCATTGGGGATACTTACTAACTCAATAGGATTAGAGACTTGAATTCTGTTGGATTCGGTGCTGGAGCAACCAAAAATATCGTAAGCGGTAAGAATGACTTCAAATTCGCCGGAGGTCTTAAATGTGTGGATTGGATCTTTCTCTCTGGAAATGGCTCCATCTCCGAATGACCATTCCCAGGCAATGAATTCCGAAGAAATCACACTTTCAAAGATCACCTCTTCTTCGATCTGCACTTGAGGCTCATTGGAAATTTCCAGCTTACGGTAGTTGAAATCCAGTCTTCCACCTTGGCTATTTTGATTCGGGAAATCCACTTTAGACTCTATCGTTATTGAACAGCCTAAGGCATCAGTTACAGAAACTTTCAAAAGTTCAGACTTGAAGAAATTGATCTCTCTTAAATCTTTTGCTCCTGTACTCCATGAGATTTTATAAGGTTCTTTTCCTCCTTGGATCGAAACCCAAGCCAATCCCGTCACGGTTCCCTTAGCGCAATCCACATCCAGCATGGACTGAATTTTGGCTGTGATCGTTGCAGCGGAATTAATTTCAAAAGAAGTAGAAACTTCACATCCATCTGCTGCCAAAGCAGTGACTGTATAGGTTCCAGGAGCAAGATCATCACGCTGTGTTTTACCGCTTACTCCATCTGACCATTTTATCTGGGTAGCCGATCCACTTCCTCCTAGTTTGATCATCGCAAAACCAGTTGCCTTCTCACAGGTAGCATCTTCTTTTTTTACCAATTCAATTTTGATCCCTTCCGCTTGATTGATCGTAAACTGTTTCTCAACAGAACATCCCAAAGCGTCAGAAACTTTTACCGAGTAAACACCCGGGGCCAAATCTTTTAAATTTGAACTGGTAGACCCATTATTCCATAGATAAGTATATGGAGCTTTTCCACCTTCAACATTTAGGGATACTGCGCCATCCTTACCTGCACAGGTACTAGGAACAACTGATCCGCTGAGGCTAATTGGACTTGCATCCCTAACTAGAAAACTTGATTCAAGAGTACAACCTTTTTGATCCGAGATCAAAACATTATACATCCCAGCTTTTAATCCTGCGAGGTTATCTGTCTCGGCCCCGTTGGACCATTTATAAGTGTAAGGAGCTACACCTCCTGAAACCTGTAGTTTGATCGCACCGCTGCTTTGCCCTCCACAAGAAACATCATTGATTTGACTTGATACCTGAAGACCTTCTGCTTCCGCTTTGATTTCAAAAGAAACTGTGACATCACAATTAAATTTATCGAATACGGCAACTGTATATACACCTGGGGCAAGCTGATCTGTTTCCCAAACGTTTACCAGACCATTGCTCCATTTATTTGTGTAGCCATCTCCACGGCCGACCTTCACACTCAGTTTGGCGTACCCGTTGGCACTTGAACCACAGGAAGCATCACGTTTTTCAACAGAATTTAAAATCAGTGGAAATGGAGGCTGCACCACAATACTCTCTACATGCTTTCTACCCGCCTGATCCGTAATCTCAACCGTATAAGTACCTGCATACAGATTCGTCCTGTCTTTAGTGGTTTGTAAATTATTCCATTTAAAGGAGTAAGGAGGCTCTCCACCTTTTACATCCAAAATAATTGAGCCTCTCTCTGAATGACTGCAAAGGGCTAGCTTACCCGAAACCCCAACTGTTATTTCTGAATAGGAAAAAGCTCTCAGGTTTTCTGTTTTCCGATCCGGCAATTCAAAAGCGAATTGAGCAAAAGAAAAATTGCCAATAGCTGTACTCAGTAATAGAGCGAATACTAATTTTAGATATGTCTGAAAATTGTTTTTCACTTGTTTAGCTATTCAGATCCCCAACTAGGGTTTTTTTGCCGTTTAAATTTTGCCTTACAAATCTCATTTTGTGTATTTCATTTTTAAGAATATTATTTTATGTAAGTGATATACAACAAAATGATATTCTTATTAATAGTGTATTAATCAAAATAAGTAGAGATTTATTCTAAAAAACAAATATTTCGGTCAGTCACTTGAAAATGAAATGAAGCCCAAATCGGAGTTTTTTTCCCTTAAAATTTTCGACAATCAAAAAATTAAGTGAGTTCAGCCTTTTTCTGAATATAAAATGCAAAAGGCCCGAAAAACGGGCCTGAAAAAAAATTAGAATATTTTGATATTTTTTTTGCTCTTCAGCAGACCAAAGTGAAAAAAGCTTTAATACTTAAAGCAAGGAATGGTGCGGGCCCGTTGATTACGGCTTTTAGGATCCCCCCAAAGGAAAGAATATGTTAACGAAACCTCATGAGCCCCTCCAGAATTACGCAATCCAAGCTTTGAAGCAGTTACATCATAGGAGTAGCCAATGTCCAAGCCACTTTCCAGCGATATCCCGACCAAGCCAATGACGGACTCATTATTTGGAAGTCCATTTTTGGTAGGTAGGCCTCGATACCAAAGTCCAAGCACGAGCGGATCTAAAAATAGCTGCATCCCGACATCAAGCTGATTGAAAGGATCTTGCTGCTTGTAGTTAAATGCGAAAGAAATCGACCGCTCCGCATAGGCATGCGTGAAGTAATTTCTTCTTCCGCCCTGAAGGTCGATCCGGATACCGCCTTGGGCAGAAAGTTTCATAGGAAGCTTGGAAATCTGACCTTCCACAAAAGAAATATTTGGCTCAGAAATGTGATGTGCTGAGGCTCCCAACCAAATCTTATCGGAATAAAACATCCCACCGAAACTATAATCGAAGAAACTATATCGACTATCGATTGGCACTCCATTCAATTCATCTGTGATTCCTCCGATCGTACCGTTAACAATGTCAATCTGGGTTCCAAATACCAAATCATTGAAAAAAGCATCTCGTTGCATGTAGCTAGCCATTCCCCCAATTCTAAAGTAAAGATCCTCCCCCAACTTCAGACGATAAGCATAGGATAGCCCGATCTCATTGGTAGATAGATTAGCCATACTTTCTTGGCTTCCATTAAAAATCAATCCAATGCCACTATTGTAATCAAACAAATAATGATCGATGTACGCAGAATACGAATTGAAATTCTGATCCAGCCCAGGCCATTGGTTCCGGTAGTTGACACCAATGCGGGTCAATTCACTTGCTCCGGTAAGGGCCGGATTGAGATAGAGAGGTGCGGCATAGAACTGGGAGTATTGGACATCTTGAGCAAGAGTATTTCTGTTGAAGCCAAAAAGCATCAAAAGAAGGATAGATGTACCTAATAATTTCCTCAACATAAGCTGATGTTCCAACCTCCGTGCAAAACTACAAATTCCAAATCATGGCTTTATAAACCAGAATGTTAAAATTATTTTTGAAACTTCTAGGGCTTATGATTGGGTTGATCAATCAATCGGTTTCAATCTAAAAAGCTTGGTTTTTTTTCTTTTCCCAGCTTCAACTGATTCCCGTGTGGATCAATAATAATACCAAAGGAGTGGACCTCTTGCTTTTTCTTGGATTAAAGCTCCAAAATGATCTGATTTTTAAGCAAATCATCAAATTCTTCCCGCTTGCGTATCAAATATGCCTGCCCATCCATAACCAAAACCTCTGCCGGTCGCAATCTTGAATTGTAATTGGAGGCCATGCTGAATCCGTAGGCTCCTGCATTTTTGATCACTAGGTAATCTCCCTCACGTACTTCTGCTATGGACCTATCAGAAGCTAATGTATCGGTCTCACAGATGTATCCCACGACATTGTACTGCTGAGGGTCGCCATTTGGATTGGAGAGATTGTATACATGGTGATAAGCATCATAAAGCATCGGTCGGATCAAATGATTCAATCCCGAGTCCACTCCGGCAAAAGTAACTGCAGGTGTAGTCTTGACCACATTAGTTTTGACAATGAAAAACCCGGACTCACTGACAAGGAATTTTCCGGGCTCCAACCAGAGTTCCAATTCCCTCCCGTAAGACTTACAAAATTCCTGAAAAGCAATAGTCACCTTTTTACCTACAGCGTCCACATCAGTAGCGACATCTCCTGGCTTATAGCTGACCTTGAATCCACCTCCAAAGTCTAAAAATTTAAGGTCTTTAAACTTGAAGGCAGCTTCGAAAAGCACATTTCCTCCCCGAAGAAAAACCTCTGCATCCAGAATATCCGAACCGGTATGGACATGAAGACCGGTAATCAACATATCGTACTTCTCGACCAATCCCAAAATTTCGTCCAGCTGCTGGATCGAAACCCCGAATTTGCTGTGAAAATGACCCACAGATATCTTTGCATTGCCGCCGGCCATAATATGAGGATTGATCCGGATACAAACTGGAACCGAAGATCCGAACTCCTGACCGAAACGTTCAAGGATAGGAAGATTATCCAAATTGATCATCACACCCAGGTTCACAGCTTCCAGGACTTCTTCGAAGCTCACACAATTGGGCGTATACATGATTTCCTCAGGCCTAAACCCCGCCATTATCCCAATTTTGGCTTCTTCGATAGATACCGCATCGATTCCACCTCCGGCTCTTTTAACCAACTTCAGAATATTCAGATTAGTCAGTGCTTTGGTCGCATATTTGATTCTAAGGTTGACACCGGCAAAGGCACTTTGAATCGCTTCGATCTGACTGACAATTTTTGCTCCATCGTAGACATAAAGGGGAGCACCGAATTGATTGGCAATGGATTCAAGACTTAAGCCTTGAATTTCAATAGAATTTTGAGGGATAGACATGAGTTGAAATTTGCCCGCAAAGATAGGCAAAAGCAAAAAAAAGGAGGTATAAACCCCCTTTTTTCAAAATTTAAAATGTAATTAATAAACCTGGTTGAAATTACGGGAATTTCGGACTAGAGGACAATATTATCATGGAGATTGAGCTCAAAATAGCCGTTAAATATTGTTAAGCACCTGTAGCGGCTTTATTATAAAATTAAATTTGTTTGATGTCTAAGCGCAATATTACCTTAATTATAGTCCTGATGTCCCTTTCCAGCTTTGGTTTGATTGGGTTTCAATACTATTGGGTGACCAATGCCATCAGTATCAATCGGGAAAGATTTGATCAAAACGTCCACCAAGCCCTGTCAAGCACAGTAGACGATCTGGAAAAAGCCCAAACCCGAAATACCATCCTGACTACCCTGATGCAGGATTCGGTATTTCAGGAGTCTATTTTTCAGAAAATTGAACCCATAGAATACCAAATAAGTCAAAGACCGGTGTCCGTGGGGAGACCTTCTCTGATCGATACGATCTTCAAAGGCACCGCGCCTGAAGTCAGCCCTACCTTTAGAAGAATTCTAGAATCTCAGGGTGTAAACATCAATATTCTTGGTGAGCTGGAACAGTTCTTCGCATATATGAGCCCAGAACAAGCATCCAAGCTCTTCACCCCAGACGAAATGCAAGTGCTTTTGCAGGAAAAAGAACGACAGCTCAAATACCTTTCAGAGCTGGAGGACACCCAAAAAGCACTTCAAAATTCTAAAAGATCAAATTTCTCCACCGTGATCTCAGAAATAAATCTTTCTGAGGATGCGATTGACAAAATCCGCAAGGCAAATCTAAAAATAGAACTGGCCAACCAAACTTTGGAAGAGATTACCGCAGGTCAACAGGCAATTTTGGATCGATTGGATACTGCGGAAGTCCGAAAGATCATCCGAGGACACCTGCTGGAAAAAGGGATTCTGGAAAGTTTCGAAATAGGACTATTGAAAGATGACGGTCTTTTTCTTCCCATTGGGCCTGTAGCCGAGCAATTCACCTTAGTTCAGAAAGGAATTCAAGCCAAGCTTTTTCCCAATGATATTATCGGAAGAAACAATTACCTCTACATTTATTTTCCAGAAAAAGGCAGCTATGTAATCAGACAAGTGTGGCTACCGCTGTCCAGTTCACTTGTTTTTATCGGGGTGATAATTTTCTGCTTCATTTATGCGATTAAAGTAATCATTCGTCAAAAGGCACTGTCTGACACCAAGAATGATTTCATTAACAACATGACACATGAGTTTAAAACCCCACTGGCCACCGTAAGTCTGGCAGTAGAGGCTCTTCAGGACCCGGAACTCTCTGCCCAAGACAAATTCCGATCCCGATACTTAGGAATAATCAAAGACGAAAATAAGCGACTTGTGGCTCAGGTGGAGAACGTTCTTCAGGCTGCTGCGTTGGATAAAAAGGATTTCAAACTCAATATCGAAACGTTGAACCTTTCTGAAATACTAGAAAATACTGTGGACCATTTTGAACTTTTGATCGAAAAAAGAGGAGGATCGATCATTTTTGAAAATCAACTCATCAATCCGACCATTGAAGGAGATGCTTTTCACTTGTCCCATATTTTCAATAATCTGCTGGACAATGCAAATAAATACTCACCGGACGAGCCTGATATCCACATTCTGGCTAAGGAGACCTCCGATGAATTCTTCATCCAGATCCGCGATTCAGGAATAGGAATGAGCAAAGATTCCCAGAGGAAGATTTTCGATAAGTTCTATCGTGTACCCACCGGCAATGTCCATGACGTCAAGGGTTTTGGATTGGGGTTGTCCTATGTCAAAACTATGTTAGAGGCTCACAAAGGCGATATTACTGTCAGCAGTGAACTCGGAAAAGGAAGCATTTTTACCATTAACTTACCTAAAAAACAATGAGTAAAGCCAAACTACTGGTCGTAGAAGACGATCCAAACTTAGGAGACATCCTTAAGGAATACCTGGAAATGAAAGGCTACGAACCCACCCTTTGTCGGGATGGAGAAGAGGGCTGGAATAAATTCAAAAAAGACAAATTCGACCTTTGTCTTTTGGATATCATGATGCCTAAAAAGGATGGATTTACGCTGGCCAGAGAAATAAAAAAGGTTCAGGAAAATCTACCTATCCTCTTTTTGACTGCTAAAAATCAAAAAGAAGACATTATTGAAGGCTTAAAAATCGGGGCTGATGATTATATCACCAAGCCTTTCAGCATGGAGGAACTTCTGCTACGAATCACCGCGATTCTCAAGCGGACAAAAAAATCTGAGGAAATCTCCCCTTTGAAAGTCTATAGTTTTGGAGACTTCACACTTCATTATGACGAACAGATTCTGGAAGGACCTAATGGCAAGCACAAGCTTACTTCAAAAGAAAATGAGCTGATCCGAATCCTGGCAGCTGAGATAAATACCTTGGTAAACAGAAGCCACGCCCTCAAGCAAATCTGGGGGGACGATAGCTATTTCAATGCACGAAGCATGGATGTGTACCTCAGTAAGATCCGAAAACTCCTCAAGGATGATCCCAAAGTACAGATTATCACTGTCCACGGAGAAGGATTCAAGCTGATTGTCAGCGATCAATAAAAAAGGCGGTTAATCCGCCTTTTTTATTGATCAGGATTTCACTGCACTTTCTTCCTTAAGTTCAGCACCGATTCCATTCCCCTTTGGGAAAGTTACTTTTTCTGGCGTGATCATTACACCTCTTGCCGGATCTTCAGCCAGTAACATCGCTCCATCCATATCTACATAATCGAGCATAGGTGCAATATGTGCGATTGCCGTGATCCCCACAGAGGACTCTGTCATGCAACCCACCATTGTTTTCATGCCCAGAGATTTGGCTTCCTTCAGCATCCTCAAGCCTGGGGTGATTCCTCCGGCTTTGACCAGTTTCACATTGATAGCATGGAAGAGGCCATGACACTTTTTTACGTCTGACTCGACGATACAGCTTTCATCAGCCATGATCGGAAGTTTACTTTCTGCATATACTTTGCGCATTCCCTCCAAATCATCCTTAGCCAGTGGCTGTTCCATGAATTCCACCCCAAGTTTTACCAATTCACCCGAGTAGGCAATGGCCTGATCCGCAGTCCAGGCACAATTGGCGTCGATACGGAAGACCGCATCCGTATGCTTCCGCAACTCCCTTATGATAGCCAGGTCATCACTTGTCCCAAGTTTAATTTTATAAATCGGCCAGTCCACTTCCTTCATCTTAGAGACCATCTTCGCTACCGTATCTATGCCTATGGTGAAATTAGTGGTAGGAATAGTTGCAGGATCAAGTTCGAGCAGTTCGTAGAGTTTTTTTCCCTGCTGCTTCGCAAAAAGATCCCAAGCGGCCATGTCCAAGGCACATTGGGCAAAAGGATTATCTTTAAAAATCTCCCTTCCAAGTTCCCATAGTTCAGCAGGAGTTTTCCATTTTCCTTTTTCGACGATAGGCCTGATTCTTTCGAGACTTTCGGTCATATTCGCTATCGTGATTCCATAAAAAGGATTCGTGGTAGATTCTCCTAAACCGTAAAAACTTGCATCTTCCAGTTTTAAGATCAATGTATCCTGCACATCCCGGCTTTGATGGGCGATAGTGAAGGTATGCTTCAGGGGAAGATCTTTGACAAAATAGGATAACTTGATGGCCATGAATAGTGATTTTCAAGCAAAATAAGGGGATTTTTCCTTTTAAGTTCCCTAGATTTACATATAAATTATTGGAAACGACTCAGATTTATGAAATCACCATCAAATTCTATTTTGAGCATTTTTTTGCTGTTTTTAGGATTCAATCTTATAAGTGAAACAGCACAGTCTCAGAGCTTCGAACCCCTTTCTATCTCAGCCTTGGATCTGGCGCAGGAGAAATACCTCGAAAAATCCATCACTGATCGCCGGTTCAAACATCGTGATCTCCAACCTCTGATTCAGAAACATGCCGAAGCATTTGAACTTGAAATCCTCGGAGAATCTATTGAAGGAAGAAGTATCACCGCCCTGGATTGGGGAACTGGTCCGATTAAAGTAATGCTCTGGTCCCAAATGCACGGCAATGAGAGCACTGCGACCATGTCCCTTTTTGATCTGTTCAATTTTCTGGAAGGAAAAAACGATGGCTATGATGAACTGCGGGAGCTATTGAATAAGCAACTTTCCCTAAAGATGATCCCCATGATCAATCCAGACGGTGCGGAGGTTTTCAAGCGAAGAAATGCTCTCGACATTGATCTGAACAGGGACGCTATCTCACTGATCTCCCCTGAGGCAAAAATCCTGAAGGCCGCCAGGGATAATTTTGAACCTGAGTTTGGATTCAATCTACATGATCAGCAGATCTACTACAATGTGCATAACAGTCCCAAACAAGCCACCATCTCAGTTTTGGCCCCGGCGTACAACGAGGCGACTGATATCAATCCGGTACGCAAAAGAGCCATGCAGACCATTGCCGGGATGAACCAAATTCTTCAGCAGGTAATCCCAGGCCATGTCGGCAAATACGATGATGAATTTGAGCCGCGTGCTTTTGGGGACAATATTCAGAAATGGGGTACAAGTACCATTTTGATCGAGTCGGGAGGATATCCGAATGACCCAGAGAAACAATATATCCGTAAGCTTAACTTCATGATCATCCTCAATGCACTACACCAGATTGCTACCCGAGGTTATGAACAATATACCGAGGAACAATATTTTGCCATTGGAGACAATGATCTCCAATTGATGGATTTGTTGGTAAATGAAATGCTGGTTACCGTGGGAGCGAAGGAATATCCGATAGACTTGGGTATCCGACGCCGGGAAGTAAGCTCTGCAGATAGCTATTACTTATCCGCAAGTGTAGAAGATCTGGGGGATATGCAGGTTTACTTTGGGATGGAGACGCTCGATGCAAGTGGTCTGAAATACACAGAAGGAAAAGTCTATGAGATTGCTTTTGAAAGTCTCAAAGATCTAAGTCATCAAAAAGCAATGGACTTATTGAAGAGCGGCTATCTGGCAGTGAAAGTAAAAAATGCCTCTAAAAACGAATTGCACGGCTTACCGATTTTGGTTTTGAAAAGCCAGGAAAACTATCCCTCTGGGTGGATGACCGGATCAGCAACCAATTTCTACCTGGCAAAGGATGGAGAATTGAGGTATGCGGTAGTGAATGGCTATCTGATAGATCTGATCAATCCAAAACAACAGGAATTCAGGCAGCGCGTGTTATAAATCGGTTCGATCTGGATTGTAATTGATTGAAAAAAGATTCTAAAAGTGGAAAAATTTCTTGTGAAATCACTGAATTGCTCAATCAGGGAATCAGGTTTTTCCTAAACCCTTGGTAATAGTATACTAGGTATGAATCTTTAAATTGGAATGATTGCAAAAAAAATAGGTGAATGCTAATTCACTTGCAAATGAACTACGGAAAATTCCAAAACCAGTCTCGGAGTTCTAATTGCCGCTGACAAAAACAAATCTGCATCGATTACAATGAAGTTGATCTTTGAGGTGGATCGATAAACGGATTATTTAAGCCAAAATCCTGAACAAATCATCCATGACAGGGATTATTAGTATGTGAAACTATTATTCCTGACATTGATTATGATTCCCTCGCTTATGCTGTATGACTTCAGTCAAAATTCGACCTCAGACTGGAAGGTAGTGGATGATGGAGTCATGGGAGGGCTCTCGGAAGGGAATTTTTATGTAAATCCCAGTGGAAATGGAGTTTTTGAGGGAGAAATATCTTTGAAAAATAACGGCGGATTTTCTTCCATCCGGCATCAAATGAATGCGAACATTGCGGGACATTCAAAAGTAAAAATCACTTTGAAAGGAGATGGAAAGCAATATCAATTTAGACTGAAGTCAAGTCCTAAGAAGCGGCATTCATATGTTGCAGAGTTTGAAACCAGCGGAGAATGGGAAGTCATTGAAATCCAGCTTTCCCAGATGTATCCGGTTTTTCACGGTAGGAAATTGGATATTCCAGACTTTAATTCGGATCGGATTAGCGAAATTTCTTTCTTGATTGGAAATGAAAAAGCAGAAACATTCCGATTGGAAATCTCAAAAATCGAACTGATTTAGAGCAGAGTATTTAAATGCAAAAACCTAAACCTAAACTTCATCCCAGAAATCTCCATCAGGGTGATTACAATCTGGAGCGCCTGGCCCAGTCTCTACCGGAATTAAAGCAGTTCATATTTATCAATAACTACGGCAGGCAAACGATAGATTTTGCGGATCCACTCGCTGTGAAAAGCCTAAACCGGGCTTTACTGATCCATTTTTATAAGCTTAAATTCTGGGATATCCCCGAGGGTTTCCTTTGTCCCCCTATTCCCGGAAGAGCCGATTATATTCATTATGCAGCTGATCTGCTTGCTCAAAGTAATTCCGGAAAAATCCCAAAAGGCTCAAAAATCAAGGTTTTAGATATTGGAACGGGGGCAAATTTAATCTATCCCATCCTTGGAAATTTCAGCTACGGATGGCAAATGGTCGGTTCAGAAATCAATTCAAGGGCAATTCGTTCCGCAAAAGAAATTCTTCATCTTAATCCTCATCTGGCTGGGGAAATTTCTATCCGAAAACAAAATCAGTCGCAGCAGATCTTCAAAGGAATTATTAAACCTGGGGAATATTTCGATCTGACAATTTGCAATCCTCCTTTCCATCAGTCAGCCGCTGAAGCGAAAGCTGGCACACAACGAAAAGTGAAAAACCTTCATGGGAAAACCGAATCTACGCCAATACTGAATTTTGGAGGCCAGGCAGATGAGCTTTGGTGTGAGGGCGGGGAACTGGGCTTTATCAGAAAGCTTATAGTGGAAAGTGCCAATTTCCAAACTCAAGTCTGCTGGTTTACCTCCTTGGTTTCCAAATCTGAAAACCTCAAACTTCTTCAAACAGCATTAAAAAAATCGGGAGTTTCTCAGATTAGTACGATTGAAATGACTCAGGGAAATAAGGTAAGCCGATTTATCGCCTGGACATTTCTCGACGAATCTCAAAGGGATTCCTGGAGCAATGCACGCTGGAAATAATAAAGCCGACTGAATCAGCCGGCTTTAGATTTTTCAAAGAATATTTTTTAGAAAATTCTTATTTGTTCAAAGTGTATTCCACCGAGATTTCCATATCCAATGCTTTGGAAATCGGACAGTTTTCTTTGGCATCATTTACTAATTCGCCAAATTTTTCTTCTTCGATTCCATCTGCCTGGGCTTTAAGGATCAGATGAGATTTTTTTAAAACTCCATCCTCAAATGTAATTCGGGAGGTCACTTCTAATTCTTTTGGTGTCACCTTCTCCTCAGCAAGGTTAAAACTCAGTTTCATTGCAAAACATCCTGCATGAGCTGCTGCTATGAGTTCTTCAGGATTGGTGCCCACGCCATCTTCGAATCGGGTTTTGTAGGAATATTGAGTTTTGTCTAAGACAGTGCTGTCAGTGGTTAAATGACCTTTGCCTTCTTTTCCGCTGCCGTTCCATACGGCTGTTGCTTTTCTGATCATGATATTAAAGAGATTAAGATTAAAATATATGTAATAAAGGCTTTTGAGTGATTAAAAGTTTCGTGTTTTCCCTCTCCAATCCGATTTCCCGGAAAAAAGTCCTAGGGGTAAGCATTTCTCTCGCAGATTCTTTTGGACAAAATTTCAGAATGAAAATTCTAAGTCAATCAGCGAGAAATTTTGAGAGCTCTTGAGTAATTTTTCGCCTGAGCAGTTATTCGCATTTGAATTCGGGTGAACTCGCTATTTTTTTGCCAAGGAACTAAAAACCTCCTGATACTGATCTGTCACATAATCCCAATTGTATTTCTGAGTCAGGCCAGAGCGCGCTGCTTTCCGGAGTTCTTCCAACGAAATAGGATTATTCTCAGCCTCCAATACAATCCTTTTTACCGCTGTGACATTTTTCTCAAAGAACCATCCATGCTTTCCATTTTGCAGCATTTCCTGATTAAAAGGCGTATTCAAAGCCAGAATAGCACATCCGTATCCCAAGGCTTTTAACATGGCCGGGTTGGTACCGCCATATTCATGCCCATGGAAATAGGCATAACAATATGAATAAAGTGCCGCGAGTTCGTTCGGATCATTAACATATCCTGTGAAAAGCAGGCGCTTGTCCTGAAGGTTTTTCAGTCGGTTAGCCCATTCATCTTTAAAAGGCACATCCCCGACAATCACTAAGGTCCGAACAGAGTCTGACTTTAAAAAGCCTTCGATGATCAAATCCGCATTGTTGTCAGGTACCAGTCTTCCAACGATCAAAAAGTAATTCCTGGATTCCAGTTTCCACTTTTTCAAAGGGGCATCAGAAACAGCTTCTTTTGGATTAGCTCCATAAGCAATTACTTTGGAGTCTTTATTAAAAAGCTCCAGATAAACCCGCCTCATCTCTTCTGAATCATTGATAAGCTGATCATAATACTTTGTGGCCATTTTTGATGCCCAGAAAAAATATTTAGATCCAAAACCCTTCCATTTGGGACGGAGCCATTCCAATCCGTCCACATTTATTGCCGTAGGTTTTCTGAAAATCTTTGAAATAATCCCAAAAGGTCCATTTCCTGAGTTTACCACTAGAATTACGTCCACATCCGAAAAACAGGCATGCAGCATAGAAAAAAATGTATGCGTCAGTTGAGTAAGACTTTTGGATTCTATTGCAGGGGTATAAATACATTCGATCCCGTTAATGAACCGCGGTCTTTCACGAAATAAGGCCCGATGATTGTAAACACGGACATGCACCCCCTTTGTGACCAACCGCTCTCCCAACTCCTTGATCAAGGTATCATAGCCCCCGTAGACATAGGGATAACCTTTAGCGCCCATAATGGCAACTTTCAGTCTTTTGTCAGATGTTGCCATAAGTGATTTTTGATTTTCTCTTCAAATGATTCCAGGCTGAATTCTTTCAAAACCCGAACTCTTCCAGCTTCACCCATTTGGCTTCTTAAATTGGGGTTTTCGATTAGTTTTCCAATTGCTGCTACCTCTTTTGATACATCTCCGATTGGAATCAAAAATCCTGTGACTCCATCTTCTACCATTTCAGCTGATCCACCTGACAAAGTAGCAACTACAGGTTTACCAGCGGCCATAGCTTCCAGAATTACCGTGGGAAAAGAATCCGGCAAAATAGATGGAAGTACAAAAATATCTATCGCAGCAAGCACTCGAGGAATATCTTTCCTGAAACCTAAGTAACTCACTCTTTTTTCTAACTTTTTGTCCTTAATCTCTTTTTTTATTTCTTCCAAAATGGACTCATAGCCAGTAAATGGATCTCCCACCAATATAAAGTGAACGGAAGAATATTTTTTTGCTAGTTTTTCTGCCATTTGGAGGAAAAAAAGTTGGCCCTTACCAGGGTTAATTCTTCCGATCATCCCTATGCAAATTGAGCTTTCAGGAATACTTATTTCCTTTTTGGCATCGGGAAAAGTTTTTAAAAAATCGTCATAAGCTATGCCGTTGTGAATGATTTCTAAGGAAGATTTCTTAAGATATGGCTGCCAATGATTTGCCACAGCCTGGGAAACGGAGATGGGTTTGGAACTGCTTATATCCAAAAGTCTGGACAGTAATTTAACCAAAGAGGAAGGGCCTGGTATAATCTCATGTATATGCCAAATATGGGGGATTTTGTTCCTCCTGGCCCAATAAGCTCCAACTATTACGGCCAGGGTATTGGAATAAACCAGCTCAAACTGGTATTCCATATGGAGTTGGGAAAGAAACCTGTATGCCTTAAGATTTTTGGAAAGCCGATTTACTAGGCCCAAGGGATTAACATACTTCCTTCTCAATATTCCCAAATTCTGAACATAATACACGATGCCTTCCTCTTTCAAATTCTCTTCAACAGGTCCAGGACCTGTAAGCAAAACAATAGGCCGGAAACCTTCACGCTGATAGACCTGAAGGACTTGCAAAATGATCTTTCCAGATCCATAATGCTCAGAAGAACTTTGGAGAAAGAGGATGTTTCTGCTTTCAGGCATTTTTTTTAAAATAGATTCCGATGATTCCTGACTTATTGAAAAGTAAAGAAACAAGCTCAAAAACAAGCGCGAAAGGCAACAGAATCCCTAAAAAGATTCCTAATGCAATTGTTCTCTTACGCTTTAATCGCAAGATAAGATTACCTCTGAAACCTAAGAAACACATTAAAGCATGGAGCATGCCAAGTACTCCCAGATGAAGCGAAAACCTACGATCATCGACTTTCCGATAACCCAGCAATTCCATTTGGCTCAGCAGCCCGGCTTCTGTCCAGTGAGTCAAATGCTTCGGAATATCCCAGTGCATCCAGTTTTTGCCTGCCAGTTTTGCCTGCCAGGAATTCTCCCTGGGCACTTCGATATAGCATATTCCACCAGGAGCCAGATTAGCATCCAAAAGCCTGTTCAATAATCCAACCGGATCCGGAAGATGCTCTAGCACATGATTTAAGGTGATTAGATCAAAGTTCCCAGCCTGAATTTGACCATGGGAATAATATCCCTCCAAGATCTCAACACGATATTGTTTCCTGCCAAATTCAGCCCGTTTTGTAGCGGTTTCGATACCTATACCCTCCCAATTTTCACTTTTGGCAATTTTCAAAAACTGTCCTTTTCCAGCCCCAAAATCCAAAAGTCTGCTTGCGTCGGGAATGATTTGCCTGGCTTTGGAAAGAATCTTTTTAGCCTCCCTGAAAATTATCCGTTCAAAAATTGAATTTCTATTGTCCACTATGGCGTATACTTCATCCGAATACAAAGCGGCTTCATCCAATTCTTCGGGCAGGTAAGTCCAAACGGTGTGACAGCCCTCACAAGGGCAGACTTGATTGGCTAAAAATGATTTCGAAGGGGATTTTTTACAAACCGGACAGGTAATTTGCCGCATGGATCAGTCTCGCAAACTCAGAATTATCTGGTGATAGGCTTCAATAAAATTTTTTGGAGAAAAGTCCTGAGCCCTAGTTAAGCCTTTTTGGATCAGCTCCTCGCGGAGGCTCTTTTCCCATCTCAAAAGTACCATTTTTTCAGCCAAATCATTAATGCTCCCAGTTTTGCAGATCAAGCCAGCACCCGCACTGACTTCCATTAAAGCCGGCTGATCAGAATGGATGACTGGAAGCCCATAGCCCATGGCCTCCACCACCGGAATTCCAAAACCCTCATTTTCCGAAGGGAACACATAGGCGAAAGCCTCCTCATAAAGTGTCTTGACTTGGGTGTCGTTCACATAGCCTGTCAGAATCACCCGTTCTCTAAGCCCCATTTCATCCACGAGCTGATTGACAACAGGCCAGTCATTCAGCTGAGTACTTTGACCTTCTCCTCCGGCCAAAACCAGCTTGAAATCTGAGTGGGTCTGTTTTTGGAACTGGTCAAATGCCCGAACCAGAAGCGGTAGATTTTTCCGCTTATCAAAAGTACCCAAATGGAAAAAATATCGCTTGGGGAGTAATTGATGCTCTTCCAGAAAACTCATTTCCACCTTTCCATTAGATGATTTTGGAGCTTGGTAAACAACGGAAATCGGGAGTTTTTTGCGGAGGTGTTTATGAAGTGCCTTTTTTGAATACTCGCTGGTAGTGATAATATTGGTTTTCTCTTTCAACCCCTTGTTGAGCAAATTCAGGAAATAGGTTCTCCACCATTTAGGATAGTTTCCGGGCATTTGCCAAAAAAAAGCATCGTGAATGACCGTCAGTCGCTTACAAGGAAGGGACGCCGCTGGAGAAATGAAATCAGGACAGATCAAAATATCAGGCTGATACTTTTTCACCATATCCGGCAGCTGAAATTCCTTCCATCTGAAATAATCCAAGTGATAGTTCAGCCGCTGGATTTTATTTTGGTTTCCCTTGAAAGTTTGATCTGCTGCCTGGGTATCTGGGTCGTGAGAAAATATCCACTCAATTTCCGGATGGGGATGCGTCAAAGCCGCCCTGGCCAATTCCATCATGTAGGTCTTGATACCCGAGCTGGCGACATTGAGATATTGTAGGTCTAGTAGGACTTTCAAAAGTGAATGCTTTTCCCAAATATAACGGGATTCTGATAATCCCTTAACTTTTCAGGTTAGGATTACCCTGATTTCAGTTAGATTGGCTTAATTTTTTAAGAGCAAATCTATTTTTAAAACTTCACAATTTTGCGATCATGGGATGTAAAATACTTGTAAGCAATTTGATCTTCCCAATCGAATTAAGTTGATCATGTGATGGAATGTAGCCGTGCAAGATCATCCATCCTTATTTTATTGAAATTCACTTCCAATTAGTCGATTGAGTTATATGCCAAAAGCCTATCCAGAATTTGGGCAAGAAAGCTATCTCGGGAAAGCTTGTGGAATTTTAGCGTAAAATGCCCAAAATCATCATAGAAAAGAGAAATATTTAATTTGGAATTACTTTAGCCAATTGTCCCAAACTATCCAAGCTCTCAATCAAATACTCAAGCTTACCGAGAAGGCATTACCTGAATTGGAGGAATTTCCTTGGCTGAATTTTTCAGAACGTTGTATTCTCGCACACTCATTCCTATCATCCACCAGGTAATCCAGGATACATAAGTATAGATTTCAACATTGGCGGTGAAAAGTGGTAACAGAAGCCCAACTTTCACCACTGCACCTGTAAATGCAATCCGTGCCACGGAAGTATTTTCAGAGGTATGAAATACTCTGATAGAATTACGGATTCCCGAGGCTAAGGCTAATATGTAAAATATCATCCCAATCCAGCCTAATTGCACTCCATAAATCAGAAACTGATTTTCTCCACCCATCCGAAGTTCTTCATCCACACTTCCGAAATTGCCACTCATCGCCAAGCCTATCCCCTGTGGATTAGCCACCATAGAATCCAGTGCCAGCAGCCACTCCACCACATGACCTAAACTTGAGGTATTTTCAAAAGTCAGGGTGTCCAAAACAAAGAAATAAAAGTCCTCTGAGGCAAAAAATAGCACATAAATCCCGAATGCCAGTAAAGCCGTAAATCCTGCCGCGATCAATCTATACAAGCCAAAAACCAGGGCCACGAAGAAAATCATCACGAAAAAGGCCCCAAAAGCTGCCCGTGAAGCGGAGAAAAACAAGCTGCCTAAGGATACCAGCATGATTAGAATATAAAACCAATTCTCCTCCTTTTTGGAAGTCAAAAACCAGATCAACCCTGCTGCGAATCCCATCAGAACCGAACTTGCCATTTCCAGGGGATCTGAAAAAAATGCAGCCAAACGCTTGGTGACTGCCTGGGTTTCAAATGTCCAGGTCAATCCAAAGTTACCAGTAGGATCAATGTCGTTGATGGCCTGGTTATACAGCGCATAACCGGTGAATTGCTGCAAATGCGCATTGAGAAGGAAGCTCTCAATCAGATTAACGACAAAAGCAGCAATCGCAATCGCAAAAATAATCCCAAATAGACGCTTGATCTCCAAGCCTGAAAATCGGGTGTTCCTCCCAAGAAAATAGATTAATCCAGGGATCAGCATACTCTTGAAATACAAGGATTTATTGATCAGTGAAGCCTCACCGATAGGCAGAAAAAGATAAACAAAAGCAAGCCCCAAAAATCCAAGCATGAACCAGTCTGTAGAATGCATTCGAATTGGATGCTCGAACAAACGCCTGTGATAAAAAACAAAAACCAGTACCGCGATCAGAACTGTCAATTCCTTCAGAATCTGAAAAATACCCACAAGCAATGTCGAGCCTGTGGCCAAATAAATCACACTCAAACTCGTGATATAAAAGGGAAGAAAGGCGGCCAGAAAATAAATGAAATAACTCCATTTCCCCTTGAAAATCATCTCCTGTAGTGTCCAGAGAAACCCGCCACCCACGGCAATCGCAATCACAAGAAAAAAGATCAATGCCATTCTTCGGGAGTTTGGAGCGACATAGAGAATCCATCGCCGATACCCTTTGCCACGGATTTGAATTTCTGAAATCTTCCCCGTAACCCAAAATATCCCATCCAAGCTATAAATCGGAGTAAATGATAGGTGAATGCAAAGGGTTTTGCTGCAAATTCTACCTGTGACCGAATAAGGAAAAACTGATTTCGGACATGGTAATAAAAAACCCTAGGATTAAGGGTTCCTTCCTTATGCGTGGATTTGGAGGCAGCACCAGCGTGATGATAGATCTGGGCCTGCGGAACCAGCTGAATTTCAAAACCTTTTCGGATAAAGCGTCTTGACCATTCCACATCTTCGAAATAGGCAAAATAGGATTCATTCAGCAGTCCGACTTCCATTAAAGCCTCAGTCCGGAGTAGCATGCAGCATCCGGTAGCCCAGTCTAGGTTTTGATCATTTATCGCATAAGCAGATTTCAACTTTCGGTCTCCCTTGGTGATAGCCCTTCCCAAAAAACTATTCCATTTCCCCCCGGCACTCCAGATCAGATTTCGGTCATGAAAGAATAAAATCAGAGGTTGTGCAATGGCAAGTTTTGGAGTTTGTGAAAATTTAAGCAGCATTTCACCCAAGAAATCGGGCTCTACCTCTGTATCATTATTCAAGAGCAACACATGGGAATAATGTTCGCTCAAGGCCTTTTTGAGACCCAGATTATTCCCGCCTGCAAAGCCCAGATTTTCGGAACTTTGGATTAGGGTGATTTCGGGAAAAAGTGCCTTTAATCGTTCGCCTTCTGAATTAGCAGATGAATTGTCCACCAGAATGACCTGAAAATCCGGATAATCCACCTGCCTCAGCGATTCCAGGCAGGCCTTGGTAAACTTAAAACCATTCCAGTTGACCAATATGATCGCAACCGATGGATTAGGAATAAAAGCCACGGAAAAGTCCCCGGTTATGTCGGTACAATAGCACCAGACAGATTAAAAACACGATGATCTCTGTAGAAATGATGGCGAAGCATAAACCGACTCCTCCCCATACTGAGGTGAAGATAGAAGCGGTAATCAGCATATACACACACATCATCCAGGATGCTTTAAATAGCAGGTTCTTTAAATCTGCTACCAATAGCATGGTTACATTGCCCACATTCAGACAGGCTACAAAGGGAACCGCTGCGAGAATTTTCAGAAAAGTGACGGATTCCTCGAGCTCTGTGCGGGCCAGTATCTGGATAATCCATGGAGCGGTTACATGGGTACTCAATGCGATCAAAGCCCCAATAATTAAGACTCTGAAATAGATTTTCTTTAAAAAACTAAAAAAGGCAACCTGATCTTTTTTGAAAAGCTTGGAGGCATTGGGGAAAATAGCCTGAATGACCAAAGAGGGAAAAAGGCGGAGGACCATTACCACCCGCTCTGCAAGGCTATACATTCCCAGAGTCTCTGCTGCAGTGAAAAAACTAAGGACAATTAAACCCCCATTGATAGAAATATGGCTAGCTAGATTACTGAGGAAAAAGAGCAGATTTTCTTTCAAGCTCTTCCAAATCGCAGAAAATTCAGGCCGGTAAAATTTGATTTCCAGGAAGACGTGGATGTAAAAGAGCAGGAAAATATTGATGCTCAATCCGAAGAAACCCAGTAGGAAATTTACCCAATGACTCTGCTCTGGATCATGGATGAAAAACACAATTCCCATCAGATATAGGAGCTTGCTGAAAATATTGGAAATGCTGATCAGCTTCATTTTCTCCATCCCTTGGAAAAACCAAAGTGGAAGCGTGGCCTCTGAATAGAGCAGCAGACAGGAAAAGAGTAAAATGATCTGGTAATCCCGAAACAGATTGAGCCCAAACACACCAACTATTACAATCAAGGTTGCAAGGCTTGCCATTAGGACTTTCCCGGAAAACACATTGGATACCAGATGTGACAGAGCAGTTTTATCTTCCTGATTAACGGCTACATCCTTGGGGGCACTGAGATTGAAACCAAAACCTACCAATATATTCAGCAGGATGATTACGGAGAGAGAAAGATTCACCAATCCAAACTGATCCAATCCGATGCTCTGTATCAGGAGGGGCATTGAAATAATCGAAATGAGAATGTTCGAAGATTGGATCACCACCAAAAAAAGAAAGTTCTGGATGGATTTATTCCGGATAATATGGCCTAAGGGTAGAAGAGCGAGTTTTTCAAACATGGCAGCTCAAGATTAGCTTTCCTGCACATGTTTATGGTACAGCCGTCGGAAATAAAGAACAAATAGGGTCAAAAATCCCGCGATAATAGCTCCCAGTACCATTCCTTTAACCAATCTGATTTCTGAGCGCTTTAAGGGCAGTCTGGGTTGATCGATAATTTGGATCAAAGGCGAATTATTACGGTGATTTACCTTGGCGATTTCCAGATTTTTCACAATCTCCTGATAGACGGCTCCTGTGGCCTGAACATCGATTTGTCGTTTTCGACTTTCGACGGTGGCTGCGGTCAGCAAAGGGTTGGCATTCGGAACCCGATCCTGTGCCGAGGCGTAGGCTCCGATACTTTCATCCAAAATAGCCCGGACGCTATCAGCCTGGCTTTGAAGAATAGCTACATTTTCCCCGGTTTTCTTTGTCTTGGTTTCCAGATAGAATGAGTTGACTTTGGAAACCAATGTTTCATTGAAGACTTTGGCGAAGAGTTCATCTTTCGAAGAAATAGAAACTTGGATAATCGAAAGTTTGCGATCAGGTTTGGATACCGCCAGCTGGTTTTCACGGATCAGTTTGGATACTTCCTTCACTACCGAATCCTGGGAAATGGAGAAGCTCTCCCTCGGAATGGAAAAATCCATAGCAGGAATATCCACTCTCGAAGCCCATTTTTCATCAAGTTCTTCAAAAGCCACATAGCGATCAATAAGAAGTTGATTTTCATTAAAAGGGCTAAGTAGGGACTCAGATAGCATCCTATCAGAACGATATAATTCCATGATATTATCTCCTTGGAAAAGACCGCTAGTACTTCCAAGCGATCCTAAGTTCACTCCAACCAACGAGGCCAGTCCAGACATCTGACCCATTCCACCTACATCACCCTCTTCCAGTACAAAGGAGGTCTCTGCATGGAATACTGGCTTTTTGAAAATTGAAACCAAGGCTCCGACTGCCAATCCAATAATTCCTGCAAGGACCAAGGTTTTCCATTTGGAAACAAAATAGCGAAACCATTCGCTGATGTTTTGAATGACCTCTTTCAGGGTAAACTGATTTTGCGAAAAATGCTTTGGATCTGTCATTGCCAGTTGATTTGAGAAATGACCAGACCCAAGGTCGCTAATCCGGTGGTGATTCCGACGATCTCACCCAAGCGTAAAGGAACCTTAGGACCCTTGGTAGGAACGATGACTTCAGCACCTGGCTCTACGGCAGGATAATTTCGGATTCCGAGGAAGCCTTTCGTACGCTTTACAGCACCATTTGCATAGACCACGTAAGTCTGTTTGCGGTTTGCCCTGCGCTCGAATCCTCCTGAGTTATTGATGTAATGCTTTAATCCCCTGCCAGACTCATGGCGGAGGGTCGTCGGATAGACCACATCTCCACGCATCCGTACAGTTTGAAGCAATTTGGGAACGGATAAAATATCTCCCTCTTCCAAGATCAGATCGTCCTCCGAACCGGGATTTGAAATGATGGTTTGCAGATTGATAGCAACCGCCTCGGTCTGCTTTAATTTTACGGCAAAGCCAGGAGTTTCTTCCGCGATCTGATCCAAAGATTCTCTTTTGGTTTGTGCCAATTGTGTCTCCACCGGATCTTTCGCCAGAGGTAAATCTTTGAATAAGCGCTGCATCAATTCTTCCTGAGCTTCGGAATTGGAAGGATCAGCGGCAAGCTTCATTCGGAGTGCTTCCAAATTTCGCTGCCTGCGGATTTCTTCTGATTCTGTATTGAAAAATTCTGTCCTACGGATCAAAGTAGCTCCCTTTGCATAGGCAAACTGATTTAAGCCACCTGCCCGTCTCACTAAATCAGAAATTCGCTCACCGGAGGATTGAATCGCGAAAATTCCAGGAGAATTCAATTGACCTTCTACAGCTACGAGCTTTTGCATGGTGAAATTAGCACGCTTTCGCACGATCACCTGATCAAATGGCATCAATGATTTGGAACTTGCTGTCAGGGATAAATCCGGGTTTACCTCGGTAGGAATTATATCTGAAAGTGTGCCCAGATCGGTATCATCCAGTCTTCTGGCTATTTCGATATCCTGTGAATTGGCTGATTCCTGAAGCCCTCCTGCTAAGATAATTAGTTCCTCCACTTTCATTCCCTCTGAATAAGGGAAGACGCCTGGCCGCTTCACTTCGCCCAAAATCTGTACATATTGCTCATTCTGGACATCGTAGATACTGGCAATCCGAACCACGTCCTCCCGCTGAAGAAGTATATCCGGAGCAGTACCCGCCAAAACACCTTTCAGGTTGACCTGAATCATTTCCGTGCTGAGGTCGGGCTTGGTTCGTAGCACACTTGCCTGCTCAGTATAGGCATCACCACGAAGACCTTCCGCATTTTTCACCAATTGGGCAAGGGTCAAGCCTTCCGTCAATGCAAATGTGCCCTCCCGATAAACTGCCCCTTTGATCTGAACGCGGTTGGAATAACGGTCCAAAATCCTTTGAACAGTAATTTCGTCCCCGCCTTTGAGAATAAATATCCCAAACTGGTCTTGATAGACATCGGAGACTGATCGCTGATTGCCGGTAATTCTGGAAATTGCAACCCGATCCTTGAAGGCCAAGTCTGTAAATCCACCTGCGTATTCCAGAAGATCCTCAAAGGTGTCTTCGGGGGTGATTTCAAAAGTAATCGGGCGCTTCACTTCTCCGTTTACTTTGGCACGGGCGATAAAGGCCGGTACCAAAATCACATCCTCATCTTTGAGTTGCAAATCCAGTTTTGCCGTTCCTTTGGTCAGAAGTTCATACACATCAATCTCGGCGATCAGTTTATTATTCCGGATCAATTTGATTTCCCTGAAGCTTCCATTTTCATTCGGCCCTCCAGCGGCATAGAGTGCATTGAAGACCGTAGAAAATGCGCTTAGCGTAAACGTGCCCGGTAGCCGAACTTCACCGAGAATATTGACTTTGATCGAGCGTACATTGCCTAAAGTGACCTGAAGGAACGTTCTCGGATTGCTGCCCGAAAGTCCCGGATAATACCTCGCCACTCTGTTTTTGATGATTCCGGTAGCCTCCTCAATGGATTTTCCCGAGACCGCGATGGGTCCAATATTGTCCAGTAAAACAAAGCCATCGGGATTCACCGTCGCTTCGTAATATTGTTCCGATTCCCCGTAAATATCCACATAGATCATGTCTCCCGGACCTAGAATATAATTTTTCGGCGTAGCCTGATTCAGGCTCGGTTCAAAGCTTAACTTTCTGCTTTTATTGAAGAAAAGCGACTGACCAAAGATTTGATTTTTCGATTTTACGGTATCGATGATTTCCTGTGGGGAATAAAGACCCTGGGTGATGGTGTTGAAATCCACCTGCTGCCGGGGCTGCCGCCTGGAAGCATTGGTTGATCTGGGATTAATTCCCGTCCTGTTGAGTTCTTCAATTCTGGTCTTCAACTTGGCCACCTCCACAGAAGGCATTCCCCTGAGCTGAGCCATTTGGAGAAAATCCTCTGATGACAATCCCGCCTCAGAAGCTCTCCTGACCAGCTCCTCTATCTGATCATCAGACAGTTCATCTACTTTGAGTTGCGTAAGATCAGTAGTCTGCTGGGCAAAAGTGACTGGAGATAGGAAAACCAAGGCTAAAACTGTGATGAAAAAATACCAGAATCGTCTATTTTGAATCATATGTAGGAGCAGTGCCGGGTATATCTAGATCAAACTGAGACCTAAAAATCCGTGAATTTCTTTTTTCTACCAAATATAGTTCCAAAAAGGGGCTTTTCAAGCCTTTCAAGGCATTGGTTTATTCTGTGCAATTCTTGCAGATTTCAATCTGACTTCGATCAGCCAAAAGCTGTTTTCTAAAATCAAAGTAGGGGACAGATTTCCAGATGGCCTCCAGAGTATTTTCTTTTAATTTACCCATGATAAACTGGGCATCTTTGTCAAAGCAGCAAGGCACTACTTTGCCGTCCCACGTGACCACAGCTCCCTGCCACATTCGCCAGCATTTGTTTTCGATTTTTTTCTTGATTTTCCATTTTCCACTACCCGCAGGAATATAGCGGGAGTAGCCCAAATCTGCAGGAATCAAATCTGATCCATTCTCAAAATCATAGATCTGGGTAGTCTTAAGCTGGAGTTCATCTACCCCGATCTCCTTCGCCCAAGTTTTCAAGGCTGGGATCTGATGTTCATTTCTTCCTGTTACCAAGAATTGGAGAATAACTCTGGGGAAATTCTGCTTCGCTTTTTTACGTTCCGCTAAGAGCAAATTCAAGCCATTCTGCACTTTTTCAAGCGAACCTCCTATCCGATAATCCTGATAAACTTCCTGCGTGATGCCATCCATCGATACGATGAGTTGCTTTAGTCCGCTTTGAAGGATTTCTGCTACCTGGTTAGGACCTAGATAATGGGCGTTGGTGGAAGTCGAAGTGAAAATGTGCTGTTGATCAGCATAACGGACCATTTCCAAAAATCTGGGATTGAGAAAAGGCTCTCCCTGGAAATAGAGATGAAGCCAAGTCAGGTGGCCTTTGACTTGATCAATGACTTTTTCAAAAAGCTGGTCCTGGAGCATGCCGGTTGGTCGGGTGAAGGATCGCAAACCCGATGGACATTCCGGGCAGCGGAGATTGCAACTGGTGGTGGGTTCAATGGATAAGGTGGTCGGGTTTCCCCAAAGAATTGGCCTTCCTGCAATTCTAGAAATCTGAAATGAACTCCTCAAAAGCGCATAATTCCAGACTTTTTTAAAAGTCAGGTATTGAAATATTGCCTTTGCCGTGATCCAATAATTATTCACAACCGCAAATACGCAAGAGCCAATGGAGAATGCAAGGGGAAATCAGAATGCTGGATTTTGGTTTAGTTTGACTTTTTCAAAAAGATTCAGATAGTTAACTTCAGAGGAGCAATAAAATCCAAACTGCCTTTTCATACTCCTAGAGTTAGTTTAAGCTGCAATCACTTTCATAAAAAGGAATTTTTTTTTAAATTAAATAGGAAGGATGGGAAAGCGAACCTTAAGATCATTCTTATTTTTTAAAATTTTAGCTTCCAAAAAGCCAGGTTGTATAAAAGCTGGAGGTTAAAACTGTTTGGCAAACCTGCAACCAATTCAAATTATTGATGAAAGAGGGGGGCTTTTCCTGAATTTGATATTTAATCCAATTACTAACTAAAACAAATAAGATAATGGCTTTGAACTTTGATAAATACGCACAAGAAGGAAATGAATTTGTAAACAAACTGGCTGAAGAATTAGGACATCCCAAAGAAATTGGCAGGACAGGAATTGTCCTTCGAGGAGTATTGCACTCCTTGAGAGAAATGATTACGATCAGTCAATCTTTTCATTTGATTTCCCAGATCCCGATGTTTTTGAAAGCAGTGTATGTCGAAAACTGGAAATTCCGCGAAAAGCCGCTTCGGTTGAATCATATGCAGGAATTTGTGGAAGCGGTGGAGCAACACCAGGCACAATATGGAGAACAGGAGTTCAGCTGGGAAAAATCGACAGAGGATATCATTCAGATCGTCCTTTCTGAGCTTAGGAATTTCATTTCTGATGGAGAAGTAAAAGATATTACTGCTCAATTATCGAATGAGCTGAAGGGAATTTTTCAGCAGCAATAAATCCAATTTTAACCAAAAAATAATTGAAAATGGCTTTTAATATAACAAGTACAGCATTTGAAGAAGGATATAAGATACCGAAGATACATACCTGTGACGGGGATGATATATCTCCTCCATTAAGATGGGAGGGGGAACCAAAAGATACGGCTAGTTTTGCCCTGATCATGGAAGATCCGGATGCTCCGAGCGGGACATTCACCCATTGGGTGATCTACAATCTTCCACCGGATTGTCATCATCTGGAAAAGATCCAGCCGATTCAGATCAATCTGGATAATGGTGGAATCCAAACGAAAAATGATTTCGGTAAGATCGGCTACGGTGGACCTTGCCCCCCAGAAGGTGAAGAACATAATTATTTCTTTAGAATATATGCCTTAAAAAGAAAGTTTCCGCCCCAATCAATCAATAGTGGAGCTGAATTGAATCAAGCACTTAATGGTTTGGTATTAGATAGGGCAGAATACCGGGGAACTTATCGAAGGTAGAAGCGGGAAGCGGGGAGTTAGAAGGCTGAAGTTGGAGCCACGGAATGGGAAGTGTTGAAAATCGACTGAGCTTCAGAGAGCGATTTGATGGCACTTTTTACCTTTCCCGGTTTTTAAATCCTATTATACCGTTTCTCGATTGTAAATCGAGAATAACAGAATAATACAAAATAGAGAAAGCAAAAAGCCGGATGTCCAATCGGATGTCCGGCTTTTCTTTTTCCATTTAAGATCTCTATTCCCTTATTCCGGTATTAACCATTGGTGCCGGCTTCGTCCATGGACTTACATCCAACTTTCTAGGTGTCGGTAAGACCTCATCTAAAGTATTTCCATCATACACCCGACCGTTTTTCACCACATGGGTGATGGTATTGGTATTACGGATATTTTCCAATGGATTTCCTTCCATAATCACCAAGTCAGCCAACTTGCCAGCTTCGATGCTTCCTAGCTCCTTGTCCAATCCTAAGGCTTCTGCTCCAAGAATCGTGGCAGTCCGAAGGGCATCTATACCAGACATTCCTCCACTGGCAACTGACCAAAGCTCCCAATGATAGCCCAAGCCCTGTAATTGACCATGAGAACCTACGCCAGCCAATCCTCCTTGATCTACAATGGATTTGATGCCGACTGCATGATCTTCGAAGACATGATCTTCTGGAGCAAACCAGCCACCCAATCCACCCGCTCGACGACGCGCTTTCGAATTCAACTCCTCATAAGGCGTAAATCGATTTAGCTTGGGATCGTGCAATGGGCTCTCGGTGGTGTAGTAGAAATTTTCCGCCCAAGGTCCTCCATAGGCTACCAACAAAGTAGGAGTCACTGCCATCTTACTTTCTGCAATAGTTTTGGTCACATCTGAATAAAGCGGGTAAATAGGAATCGCATGCTCATGACCTGGATAACCATCAATCAATTGGGTCATATTCAATTTGAAATCCAAACCCCCTTCAGTGGTGGGCATCAACTTCTGCTCTTTCGCAGCCATGATCACCCACTGTCGGTGCTGTCTATTTCCGACCAAGTACATCTTAATGTATTGGGTATTGTAATACTTGCTGTATTGCTTGAGAACATCTTTCGTCTGCTCAAGTGACTTTAGATTATACATCCAGTACCCCACTCCTGGACCTGTAGAATATACCCGTGGTCCGGGTACCATGCCCGCTTCTACCATATCACTATAGGTCAACACATCCGTGGTGGCAGTCTGTGGATCACGGGTGGTGGTCACGCCATAGGCAAGATTCGCTGCATAAATCCAAACCGAATTCTTATGTAATCCCCAAGTCGGCCACATGTGCGCATGGGTATCGATAAAGCCCGGTGTGATCGTCTTACCTGTTGCATCTACCACTTTGGCATTTCCCGCATTCAGCGAGCCCGTCTTGCCTACGGCTTTGATCCTGTTGTTCTCGATCAGGATATCTCCATTTTCGATGACCTCGTTTCCTTTCATAGTCACAATTCGGGCATTCTTAAGCAGGATGCTTCCTTTTGGAGTGTCCTTGGCAAAATAAACTTTCACCTGGCTCTCTTCCGGTTTGTAACTCTCTTTGGCCTTTTTTTCAACTTTGTAAATACTGTCTGCTTTGGCTTTTTCTTTGTCCTTTTTCAAAAGTTCAGCGATGGCTTCTTTTTGCTTTTTCGCCAGCGAATCAGCAGCTTTGACCGCATCCGGACCCAAGGCTTTCAGAGCAGATACGCTGTCCGCATCGGCAATCACCTTCAATTTCTTAGCAGTTTTTACCGAATCATCGATAAATTCAGCTCGGTCTATATCATATACCCAATGCCCATTTCCTAAAGACCAATGAACTTTTTTCCCATTGGCTTCCCAAGCCGGCCATTCCCCTCCAATCTCTGTTAATTGTCTGGATGGAAAATTACTCGAAGAAGGATCAGCGACATTGATCGTTGGAGTCTTACCGACTTTGGGGACAGTGACTACATAGATATTATTATTCACCTGAGCCAGGGCTAAATTTCCCTCCGGTGCCATCAGGATCGTGCTTGCACTTGCAGGACGCATGGTGGGCTCCTGTGCATTGGAGCCTTCTGGCAGCATGCAATAATTCACCGCATCGGCATTGGATCTAGGCATTCCCATCACATATCTGACGGTAGAAACCTCTTCCAAACTGGCATGGTCATGGGAATCATGATCTCCGGCGGCAGAACCAAAGGGGGTAATGCCAGTGATTTTCACATAAGTCTTCTCATCTTTTCCCTCCCAGTTTACTGAAAGCAATGTTCCTCCTGGCCCATTCAGGAAAATCCTCGATGGATCCTTGGTGAAATGGGCATTTCCGTAATTGGGTGCATCCATGATTTTCTGAATTGCTCCCCCAGAGGCAGGCAACCAAACCAATGTCGCCTCTGAACCTGGGAATCCCGGCCCTTCGGCATCCTGCAGCAATCTTCTAGGCCCTTTGAAAACCACAATTCTATTATCAGGGGACCAAACAGGTCCGATATACAGAGCGGATTCTTGGGTAAGCTTAGTGACAGTGCCCTTTCCGGTAAGTGAAGCTTTGTAAAGATGCCCACCTTCCGTTTCCGACCAGGTAGTGAAAACCAACTGCGATCCATCCGGGCTCCAGGATGGCATGGCTTCGGTAAAGTTATTTGTGGTGATCCGTCTGGGTTCTCCATTCGGATAATCCATCACGTACAATCTATTCAGCACTGTAAAAGCTAATTTTTTACCATCTGGTGATGGCACTCCATCCCGGATCTGAGTGGCGAGCTTGGCAGTGGTATCCTTGATTTCGTAATCGAAATATAATCTGGGACCCATGGCAAGTTTTACATCCACTTCGAAAGGTATTTCCTTAGGAGCACCTGGCTCTACCGGAATATTCCAGATTTTACCGCCATAGGAGGCGATTACATTTTTGGAATCAGGAGTAAAGGCCATGGCCGGTAATACCCCCTGTGGAGCGATGGATTCCTGATCATCACGTTGTACAGGATAGGCTAACCAGCGCTCTTCACCCGATTCTAGATTTCTTAATACTAATCCGGTTTTATCTTCCCAGCGTGTTCCATAAGCCATCCATTTTCCGTCTTTACTCAGGGTAGGGGTAAATGCCGAACCATAACGGGAAGAAATAGTAGTAATCTTTCCTTCTTCAAAATCATAGGTGCCGAGCTGGTATTGAGGGAGCAGTGCATTGTAATTCCAGGCACCGGTCCGATGAGAAAAATAGACTTTTTTACCGTCCGGGCTGACCACTGGATCTATGGTCTTCATGGAAGAAGGATCCTCGTTGAGCTGAATGCCGCCACCTCCGTCTTTATGATACATCCATAGTTTGGGTGTTCTTCGACCTTTGCTGACGACAAGGTATTCTCCATCAGGTGTCCAAGCCGCGCCTGGCACGTCCCCATTTTTGTCTTTGGTAACCTGCACGGTATCTTTTCGCACCATATCGATATACCATAAGTTGTCAGAACCAGCACGGTCGGAGGTGAAGAGGATTTTATTCCCATCGGGAGAAAAGCGTGGATGTGTCTCGTAAGCCATTCCAGTGGTAATGGCTGTAGCAGCTCCTCCTTCAATGGGTATCGTGTAGATATCTCCCATAAGATCAAAGGCTAGTGTCTTACCGTCTGGGCTGACATCAACACTCATCCAGGTTCCTTCCTTTGTCTTGAATTTCACTTCCCGCTCAGGCTTGAGGGGGAGGTCTTTAAACTTTGGATAATTCAGTGAGTCCTTTTTGATACTGTCGGCAAGGGTGCTTGTCCGATTGGTTAAGGGATTATTTGAGGATGAGCCTTCAGGAACTAAGGCTGCGGCACTGACTGACAATCCCAGGGCAAGGATCAGTGCGGTTTGGGAAACTTTCTTCATCGGGTTTATTTGGAAATAATCAAGTAGTGCTAATTTTTAACTCATTAAAAGGTTAGGGTTGGTCGAATAAATTTTGATATCTATTTTGCCTCATTCTACTTCACAAACATTGACGGGCAAAGCCTTATTTTTCAGTTCCATCTTGCCGATGGAAATAAATTTGAAATCAGGGACAGCATTGGCATAGCGATCAAGAATCAAAATTTGACCGGGGTTGGCTTTGGTTTGCAAGCGGGAGGCCACATTTACTGTATCCCCGATTACCGTGAAATCAAGTTTCTTTAAAGAAATTGAGCCGATGTTACCAGCAACCATCTCTCCACTATTTATTCCAATGGAAACACGGGGTCTAAATCCGGATTTTTCAGAAAAAACCGGTAAGGCATTCATTTTATTACGGATCGCAATACAGGCCCTCAAAGCCCTAGCATGATAATCATCACCTTTGAAGACAGCCATGACAGCATCTCCAATGAATTTATCGATGATTCCGTTTTCGTTCATGATTTCACGAACCATCAGGTCGAAGTACTCATTCAGCAATCCTACAACGATATTGGGTTCTTCATTCTCAGAAATAGCCGTAAATCCACATAGATCGATAAATGCAACTGCGGCCTCCATGATTTCATTTTCCCAGATTCCGGACTCAATTTCACGGTTGCCCATGAAGTTCAACACCGTTTCATCCACATACATTTTGAGGATATTGTTTTCTTTAAGTGCTTTGAGTGTAGATTTGACTTGATCAATATACTGCGTGGTTTTTTCAATGGTGATTTCCAGATCTTGAAAGTCTACTGGTTTGGTAATAAAGTCAAAGGCTCCAAGATTCATTGCGGTGCGGATATTTTCCATATCTCCGTAGGCAGAGATGATGACGGTTTTCAGAAGCGAATGCTTTTCCTTCACCTTAGAAAGTAAGGTGAGACCATCCATTTCAGGCATATTGATATCACTAAGAATCATATCTATATCCTTGTTGGCATCCAAGATCTCTAGTGCAATACGGCCATTCAGCGCAAATAAAAATTCCAATTCACCCTCTCTGATCCGTTTCCTAAATTTTTGCTTGATCAAGATCTCCAAATCTGCCTCATCGTCTACCACCAGTATTTTTATCATGCTTGGGCTATTTTACTTTTTCGAAATCAAGTGTCCAATTTCTTTTTTCAAAGTCTCAAAATCAATGGGTTTGGTAAAAAATTCTTTCGCACCCGAACTCATCGCTTTTTGGTAATTCTCCGTGTCTCCATAGGCGGAGATCATGCTTACATTGATATTGGAAAATCTATCTTTAATCTTTTTCAGCAATTCTAAGCCTGTCATTCCAGGCATATTGATATCCGAAAACACATATACCACCTCAGGGGGCTCATCTTCGCTCAACACTTGAAGGGCTTCTTCTCCGGAAAAAGCAAATACCAAATCCAAATCACCCGAGCGGACTTCTTTTCTAAATTTTTGTCGAAAAAGTGTTTCTACATCTCTTTCGTCATCTACAATCAAAATTTTTGTCATCTTTTCTTAAGTTAAGGAAATTATAAATTTAGTAGACTAGCTTCCCTGTTTTTTATTGCCTTTAAAACTTTCTAATTTTTAAGATTGTCGAATTTAAGTTGGCAATTCAATACTGATTTCAGTACCGACTCCTTCTTTCGATTCCACTTTCATTTCTCCCCCATGGCCTTTGACAATATCGTAACTGAGCGACATGCCCAGCCCGGTACCTTGTCCTGTAGGTTTGGTGGTAAAGAAGGGTTGGAACATTTTCAGTTTTACCGATTCGGGCATTCCAATTCCATTGTCTTCGATCTTGATCAGAATACTGTTCCGATTTCTTCGGGTCGTGATTTTTACGAAAGGCCTATATTCCTCATCCGTGTTGGAAGCTTTGATTTTAAGTTTTTTCTCATTCACTGCATAAAAAGCGTTGTTGACCAAATTGAGCAATACACGACCAAAATCCTGGGCAATGACATTTACCTTAGGAAGCAAATCATCAAAATCAGTCTGAAAATCCGCATTGAAGGTTTTATCCTTAGCCCGTAATCCATGATAAGCCAGCCTTAAATATTCATCCGCCAGTTCGTTGATATCGGTCTCCTCCTTTATACCGGTGCTGGTGCGGGAATGCTGAAGCATTCCTTTGACGATTCCGTCAGCTCGCTTTCCGTGATGTGCTATTTTGGAGAGGTTTTCTTTCACATCCTGGAATATCTCTTGGATCAATTCCTCATCTCTTTCCTGAGCTGGTTTGGAAAATTCTTCATTGATTTCCTGAATTAATTCCTGACTTACCTCTGAGAAGTTATTTACAAAATTCAGTGGATTTTGAATTTCGTGGGCAATTCCTGCAGTCAACTCACCTAATGAAGCCATTTTCTCAGACTGGATCAGTTGGTCTTGAGTGGATTTCAAGACCTCTAGGGCGGCCTCAAGTTCTTCTTTTTGAATCGTAATCTCTTTGGTCCGCTCGGCTACCTGCACTTCCAGTTCGCTTTTGACTTTTTCGGCTATCTGATATTCACGTTCACGTTCCTGAGCCTTTTGCCGCTCTTTTTGCAGGGCCTTAGCTTGCCTGGTATTATTGATCCACATGGCAATGGCCCATAGAAAACCAAAAAATCTAGCAGTACTGAAATAGGGATCCCATCTATTATACCAATCCCTATCGATTAAAATAGCTATTTCGGAAATGGTAAAGATGATGATCAACGGAAGCCAGGCAAAAATCATATTTTTCCTGAAATGAAACTCGGAATAGTTGAAAACCATAAAAATCATGGTCCCGATCAAGGCCAAAGACGCGATCATGATTATCAGGCTAAAGCCATCTGTAATCTGGTTGAGCACCAATAAACCAGCGGCCGCAAACATAATCGAAGTAAAAAGAGATTTCCATCGATTGGGTTCTTTTTCCAATCCCAGCGGCTTTTTAAGGTAAAAAGCAATGATGATAGTAATGATATTAATCTCGTCCATTTTTTCCAGGTAACCCCATTGTTGCTGCAAATGAGATTGTTTGTTGGTTTTTAATTTAAGTTTTCTTCTGTAAAGGGAATAAAGATAATAAACTCCGCTCCTTGTTTGATTTCATTTTTTCCGGAAGTAGTAGGAGGAGATTCTACTGCAAGATCGCCCCCATGTGCCTTGATGATGTCGTAGCTCAGGGATAGACCCAAGCCGGTCCCCTTACCGGTAGGTTTGGTAGTGAAGAACGGTTGAAACACCTTGTCCTTGATTGTAGATGGAATTCCCTTTCCATTATCCAATATCCTGATTTCCACTCCATTTTTCAATTTTTTGGTCTTCAGCGTCACAAGCGGAGTATAGCCAGTTTCGCCTTCCGACCCATTCCTTAAGCTCTTTTCGTATTCAGATACTGCATAGAAGGCGTTGTTGTAGATATTAAGCAACACCTTCCGGATATCCCTCGGGATTACGCTGAGTTCGGGTAAATCAGGATCTAGATCGGTGCGATAATCCGCTTGAAAATCCTTGTCTTTGGCCCTGATGCCATGGTAACTGAGGCGGAGGCATTCTTCTGATATAGCGTTGAGATTTGTTTTTTCCTTTTGGCCTATGCCAGAGCGGCTGTGTTGAAGCATTGCTTTTACGATGGAATCGGCTCGGCGACCGTGTAGAGTAATCCGATCCAGATTTTGTCTGATGTCGTCTGCGATGATTTTGACTTGATCGAGCTTACCATTATCCAAGTCCTCAGTCATTTCTTGAATCAGCTCGGCACTGACTTCTGAAAAATTATTCACAAAATTCAAGGGATTCTGGATTTCGTGGGCAATTCCTGCAGTTAGCTCACCAAGAGAAGCCATCTTCTCCGCTTGGATCAGCTGGGATTGGGTCGATTTCAGGTTTGTATAAGCCTTCTCGATTTCTTTGGCGTGTGCCAATTCCCGCTCGCGGGCCTTTTCCTTTTCAGCTTTGATAGCCTGATTTTTATTATAAATCGACAAAGGATAGATCAAAGTCAGGAAACCGAGCAAGTAGATCGAGTAGGCCCACCAGGTACGATACCAAGGTGGCAATACGGTGAAAGTATAACTGATAGGTGCTGCCCATTCTGAACCACCCGCCTCGCTTGGTCCGGTATATCTTGCTTTTACTTTGAAGGTATAATTGCCCTCCTGAATATTACCAAAAGTGGCGCTTGTCTTCTTCAAGATCGGGCTCCATTCCGAATCATAGCCTTCAAGAATGTACTGATATTCTACCAGAGAAGGGTTGGAAAGTTCATTGGTTCCATAGTCAATATTTATATGATTGTGCTTATAAGGAAGGATCAATCCTAAAGGAATCGGGAAAAATGCCTGTATCGAATCGATCTCCACACTTTCAAACCTTTTTTGAAATAGGACAACTTCTTCAGGGTTCCTATTGCTGCCATAAACCTGCAATTCTTCCAGATTCTGAGCTGGATCTGCAGGATCATTTTTGAAAATACTCTGCCAGGAAATTTCTTCTTCGTTCAATCTGAGTTGCTTAAAAAATAACCGCGGAGGACGCTGATTCTTTCGAAGATTAGCGTAATCAAATCGTACTAAGGCAGTCTTGTTGTTTCCTGTTCCAGACCAAAGGATATTATTACGGTCCAAAAACATGGCATTTTGCCCGTCGGTAAGATCCTTTACAGGATATCCGGTGCTGCTGTTGAATATTTCAAGATTTTTAAGATCACTTGATAAAGAGTCGGAAGGAACATCGAAGATTGCTATTCCGAGGTTGGTTCCCACAGCAATCCGATCGCCGGGAAAATTACTGATCTGCAAAATCACATTGTCCGGAAGTCCTTCAGCACTGCGATAGGTCTCAAATAGTGTAGATAAGTCGGTATTGCTGGCTTGAATGAGGGCATCAAGTTTTTTTAATTTGGCCACACTCATGTAAGAAAGACCATTGAATGTCCCCACCCACAAATTGCCCTGTCGGTCACTGACTACTTTCAGTACGCCACTATCCCCCAGGCCGTGGACATCGGTGAAATTTAAAAAAGACTTGCCATCATATCTACTGAGTCCCCCATCTGCAGCAGCAAACCACAGATTACCGGATACATCTTCAGTCATTCCTATAATCGCATCTCCAGCCAGACCTTGTTTATGATCGAAATTGATGAAACTTTCACCGTCAAACCGGCTAATTCCCCCACCATCTGTCCCAAACCAAATTGTTCCATCTTTGGCCTGAAGAATGGCATAAATTTCATTGGAAGGCAAGCCTTGTTCGGTTGTGAAATTTGTGAAGGATTCCCGGTCGTATAAGGTCACACCTCCTCCGCCTGTACCAAACCAGATGTTGCCATCTTTATCTAGTAAACTACTATTAACCAAGTCTCCTGCAAGTCCCTGGCTGATGGTATAGTTGCTAAAGCTTTTGCCATCAAAGTGGCTGACTCCACCTCCAGAGGTTCCAAACCAAAAAGTCTCATCCCGATCCTGCAGAACGGTCATAACGAGGTTATTGGCTAATCCCTGGCTGGAAGTAAAATTGGTAAATGCACTGCCTTCGAAGCGACTAATCCCTCCACCCTCGGTACAAAACCACAGTTTACCTTCACTATCTTCAATGATGTAGTTTAAATTGTTGCTCGGTAGCCCCTGTGCACGTCCATAAGAAGTGATCCTGTCTCCATCCAGTCTTCCAGCGCCGTTTTCAGTGGCAAACCAAATTTTACCAAACCGATCTTCTACAATATGTTTGACTACCATACTCGGAAGTCCATCCTGAGTGGTCAGTTTTGAAAATTGCTTACCGTCAAATATTCCAACTCCAGCCCCGATCGTACCAAACCAAATACGGCCTGAAGAATCTATGGAAATACTTCGAATTCGATTGGAAGGCAACCCTTCCGCAATACTGAAATTTTTAAATGCCTGTCCATCAAAAACGGAGACCCCGTTATTTCCAGTAGCAATCCATAAGGCTCCTTGCGAGTCTTTTACCATGCTCACCACCGCATCGGAGGCCAATCCGTCCTTAGTGGTATAATTGGTAAACGAATTCCCATCAAAACGACTCAGACCGCCTCCCGTACCAAACCAGATATTTCCCTCATCATCTTCGGCTATGGAGTAGACATAGTCATTGACCAGTCCATCATTGCTCGAATATGAGGTAAAACTGTATCCGTCAAAGCTACTGACTCCCCAGCCTATGGTGCCAAACCAGAGAATACCCTTGCTATCCTCAAAGACAGTGCGAACGGTATTATCGGCCAGTCCAGAGACATTGGAGAAAGTGGTAAAAAGCTCGCCATCAAATCTACTTACACCTCCTCCATTGGTTCCAAACCAAAGATGTCCTCTCTGATCTATAATACCACAATTAACCGCATCGAGCGCCAAACCATTATCAGTACTGTAATTCTTGAATTGAGATATGCCTCCCTCTCCCTGAAGGAAGGGGTTACCATTTTCGTCAAGAATCAAATCTCCGAATTCGTCGGTGACCCGATTCAGATATTGGATAGGAGGCGGGCTCAAACTGATGGGCTGCAACTGTCCTCTTCCGGAGCGATAGCTTTTCTGGGCAGAACCCAATTGGGCTAGAAATATTTGAGATGGTCTTGGTTTATCTTTAAGAAATACCACCTCCGGAGAAAGTGAGTCCGGCAGATTGGCCAAAAGCGTTATCCCTAAGGCTTGACTTTCATTCTGAAAACTATCCCGATTATCTATGGGATTTTCACCTGTACAGGAAAAGAAAACAGAGGTGATACAGAAAATCCAAAAAATGTTTTTCATTGAGTCATTTAAAT
>CAZFSC010000004.1:0-72376 GCA_964521585.1 uncultured Limnohabitans sp. | reverse complement strand
TGGCTTTGGCTAATTTGATCGATCTGACGATCGGTTACCTTTGGGCGATCAGTCTTGGGATTTTTGTGATTGCTTGGATTATCCAATTTTATGGTCATAAGATTGAAGGAAAAAAACCTTCCTTTCTGAAAGATGTCCAGTTTTTGATGATCGGCCCAGCCTGGCTCATGCATTTCATTTATAAGAAGTGGGGGCTCTCCTATTGAACAGAGTCGGTATGGCTTGCAGAAAAAATGTCTTTTAATCTTGAAAGAGCCTGCTGATTATCCTGCGTATATATACTGCTCAAAATCGACTTTTTCTCCCTGCTAGTCAATCTCCAGTTGAGTGAGGCCCTTTGCAAATTTTGTTGACTTTCTGTCAATTCCCCAATTTGTACTTTCTCAGGGGCATACTCAAACTCTATCTTTTCAATCGGAAAAGGCATAGACTCTGTCATATAATTGAAGAGCACCTCATTTTGGATCGTCTGAATATCGTCCCAATTGGAATAGAGATTTTTAAAAGGAGAAAAAATCCGCTGAAAAATCCGGAGATGAGGAGTCGGCGTGATTTCATTCAACTTCTCTGAATCCCTTATGGTAACCATGACCACTCCTCCAGTATTTTCAGCGATCCATTTTTGAAATACATAAATAAACCTTAAACCGTCCTGAATCCCAAAGTTGTCAGACAATCCGGTGTCCATAGTCTCCATGACTGGGTCGGAAGGAAGTTCAATATTTGGAGTGATGAAAGGGAAAGTAGCACTCATCCGGAGCGCAGAGAGAAATCTAAGATCTTCTGAATCGTGTTTGGAGTAGAACCGGAGAAAATCTACAGTTTGCTTTTTCTCCCTGATTCCTGTTTTGCCAAGCATCGAAGAACCGTAAAATGACATGGAATGGGGTGAAACCACGAGTTTTCTTCCATCATTCGTGATCAGCGCAGTGATCGGAAGTAATGGAATCAACCCATTTTATTCTGGTTCTGCATAGGCCGAAATCGGCTTATCCATGATCCCCTCGGTATTTGTGTTCAATTGCTTTTCAAATGCAAAACCCCTATCCTTCAGGTATTTACGATCATTATAAGTGAAATATTGATTTCGAATCAATAAATCATTGACCAGCAATGTGAAAATAATAGGATTGAGGTTATCAGTAGAAATCTGATCCAGGTATTTGGGATCTTCTGGATCAAAGGTCGGATCAGTCATAGATCTCAGGTAAATCTCTCTGAAAAATGCCTCACCTATCGCTCCACCTGATGCCCCGGTAAATAATGTAGCATGCTTAATGGCTTCTCCATTTGTGATCTGGTGGATATTCTGCAATACATGTAATGTCCACAACGAAGCGCGCTGTCCACCTCCACTCGCTGCTACTATGACCAATTTTGGCAGAGAATCCTGAGGAAATTTACCCTTCCAATTATTTAGGATCTGGATCATATTCTCTTTATCCTTTTTGATCGTGTCAGGATGAAGTAAAGCATCCAAGTGAGCAAGTGTATAGGATACCGGAGGCTGAGAATAATCAATACCAAACGCCTCATGGGGCCGATTTAAAAGTTCGGAATTTGAAAAATAATTGAGCAAAACCAGAAAAACGACTACTGCTATGGTTGCCCATCTCCTGAGCCAGAAACTTACAGCCCCTGCAATCATAATAAGTATAGCAAAAAGCAATGTTGAACTCATCGCAGCAGGCAATTGGAGAAAGCGGTTTTCCTTGAAAAATCCCAAAAAGAACACCACCAATATGAGAAAAACCTGAATCAGAAACAGATTTAGGTGATTTTGATCAAATACCCGAAGCAGCTTGGTACTTTCAAACCTTGAAATATCCGGCCTGACTTCTTCAACCTTCAAATTCAAATTGAGGAAATTCAGCACTTTCCCTCTTTGATTTTTCAGCTCCTTGTATTGACTGATTACATTGACCCTACTCCATCTTACTTTGCGAAGCCGCTTGTCTACCGAACCGGCAAAAATGATAAAAAAATCTTTATTTGTAAAGGCAAAGTAACTGAATATCAATCCATAGGAAATGATCCCACCTCCGGAAAATCCAAGGAAATAATAGAGAACCTCCCAATTATCCGCCAAATTATTATTGAGTTGGAAGGTCACAAACTGATAAATGTAAATCAGGTAAAATACCAAAGGAATAATCCCATTATTGATGCAATAATGAATGAAAGGCTTATTGAGAACGGCTAAAAAAGGATATTTTCCACCATCCATTATATATGTTGCCATATGGAAGCCCATCGTGAAAACCGCAAATCCTATCCCCATCAAAAAAAAACTAATCCAGGAAACTTCATTTAGATATTCAGGGTCAAGAAATAGATAGGGAATACCCAGCATTACACCTATTCCCTCCAGAATAATCAACAGTAAAACAGTCCAAATAAAAATCAGAGAAAGATTTTTTCGGAAATGCAATAAGAACAGTTGTACAGGAAAGCTATACCAGATTTTTTCCCACATGTATTAGTTTTTCGGATAATTTACAGTTTTTCTTCAATTAGGTGTTAATCCATTTTCTAAGGCCATCTATCATCTGCTGAAAAAATTATGGGAAGAAAAAAAATCATACTGAATACCAGCTCTTTAGTAGTCACTTTGCTTAACAAGTGCATTGTTTCTTTCATTTCAAACTTGTCCTTCCAAGGGAAAATTTTACCTTCGAGACTCTAAATAATAGCATATGAGAACGTGGTTTTTGTGTAAGGTTAAATACGCCAAAGAGAATGAAGAAGGGCTATTGAAGAATATTTCAGAGCAATATCTGGTAGATGCAGTTTCTTTTACTGAAGCGGAGGCAGTTTTGTATGACAGACTAGCTTCCCAAATCAGAGGTGATTTTCAAGTTACAGGAATTTCTAAAAGTAACATAGTCGACGTATTTCACTATGAAGAGTCGGATATTTGGTACAAGTGCAAAATTTCTTATCTGGTGGCAGATGCCGATAGCGGCAAAGAGAAAAAAGTCACCCAATATATGATCGTGACTGCTGATGATGTGAAAAATGCTTTCGATCGGATTCAGGAAAGTCTGAGCAATATGCTGGTAAGTTTTAGAATTCCGGATATCGTAGAAAGTCCTATTGTAGAGGTTTTTCCATTCGAAAAAGATGAAATAGCAGAGCAGCTGCCTCCGGGTAATTTCCGTCCTTTAGAAAGGATAGAATCCGAAAATGAATAAAAGAAGCCCCGAGGGGCCTTTTTCATTATTCCTAAATCCTATTCTGCAGTTCCAATCTATTTAAATTATAATTCAAAGATACAAGCAAAATTTTAATCCTCTGGCTGTGGTAGATTTTCCAGAGCATTTATCTGATTGATGATAATGAAATCGATCAGTTCTTCAAGATTGATTTCTGCTCTTGTAGCTGCATCCAGAATGTCTTCTCTGCTGACTTGGGCAGCAAATGCCTTGTCTTTCAATCTTTTTTTTACACCCTTTACCTCCATTCCTACATAGCCTTCTGGTCTCATCAAAGAATAGGCATGGATCAATCCACTCAATTCATCAAAAGCATATAACATCTTGTCCATTTCTGTCTTTGGATCTACCCCAAAGTAGCTAGGGCCATGGGAAGCAATCGCCCGGATGATTTCGGGATCAAGATTCCGGCTTTCAAGTTCCTCAATTATTTTTCTACAATGTGTTTCAGGCCATTTTTCCCAATCCCCATCATGAAGTAAACCTGCCAGATACCAACGGTGTTGATCCTCATGTGAATAGCCTTTTGAAGCCGCATACATTCGCATCAAGTGACCTACCTGCTGCATATGAACTATTAATTTTTCATTACTTACCCAATCTCTGAGTAGAGTGAAAGCCTCTTTAATAGAGATTACATTTCCGGTATTTTCTTGGGATCCAAATTCATCCCGATTCAACTTCATTTGATCAAAATTCATTTTATATTTATTTTTTTGTATTTTGAATAAATTTAAACGCTTTTAAAAACATTATTAGCTATCTATTGTTAATTTTATGACATGGTAAACTGGGAATCAATCCAAGAGCTGAGTCGCCTTGCCATCAGCTCAGAATACTTCTTACAGGTAACACTCGATGAGTCTGGAAAAGTCATATCTTCAGATGCAGGCATTGGTCCGCTTCCTTCGCTTTTCGACTTGAAAGATAATCCAATCTTTTTCTCAGATTGCTTTCTCAGTTCAGATTGGCCAAAATTTGAAGCACAAAGATTAAAAGCGTGGAAAAACTCGCATTCATCTTTTTTGATTGACCTGCATAAAATCAACCATCCTGATTCTGACACCACACTTACCAAGTGGGAATTCTTTTTTATATCAGAGCAGTTTGGGAAATGTCTTGGTATTGGGCATCCCATTCCAACTTCCAAACCTTATGATCTGGGTTTAGGCGATTTTTTCGATCATTCTATTGGGGACCCTGAGATTTTGGACAGCTTGTTGGAAGATAAACTTATTGGTTTTTGGGAGTTTGACTTTACGACTAAGGCGGACAATATCAGTCAAGGCTTGGGACAAATGTTGGGATATTCTGAAAAGGAACTGAGTCAAGACAATAAAATCTCCTGGCAAAAGCATATTTTCTCTGAGGATTATCCAGATCTGATGCACGACCTGATTCATCATTTTAGGTCTAAAAGTAATTTGCCTTTTCGAAAAGAATTCAGAATCACCTCCAAAACAAACGAGATTATTTGGGTTTTAGGCTACGGTAAAATGATCAAATGGTCCGAAACGGGTCAACCTGCAAAAGTCTTAGGCTGTCTGGTAGACATTAGCGAGCGGAAAAACCAGGAAAATTGGCTTAAAGAACATCATCATTTTTTAAAAGAATTGGCTTTTGAGCAGTCCCACTCCCTGCGGGCAAGAGTGGCTAACATCCTTGGGGTATTAGAGATCCTGGATTCCGAGCCAGTCAATTTGGAATCAAAAAAGCTAATCCGATTAATCAAAACTGAAACCAAAATGCTCGATTCAGCACTGAAAAAAAGCATTAAGGAATCAGTTCTTCAAAACAAATCCATCGAAGAGAAAACAAAGAACTAAAATAGATTGGCATTTCAATTTCTCACAGATTTCTTATTTTCCATTTTGCTTTCAGATAGCCCCAGACCAAGCTGGGGCTTAGTCTTTTTTTCCCCGAGATGCCTCCATCATATCCCACATTTCTTGAGGTATAGCATCTAAATTATTGAATTCCCCTGCACCTTTCAACCATTCTCCCCCGTCAATTGTGATTACCTCACCATTCACATATGCTGAAAAATCTGACACCAGATAGGCAGCAATATTTGCCAATTCCTGATGTTCTCCCACCCTACCAACAGGTACTTTTTTAGCAGGATCAAATTTCTTTACCAATTCGCCTGGTAGTAACCGACTCCAAGCCCCTTCTGTAGGAAAAGGACCTGGTGCTATTGCATTGGACCTAATTCCGTATTTGGCCCATTCTACAGCAAGTGATCTAGTCATCGCCAATACTCCCGCCTTTGCAGCAGCTGATGGAACTACATATCCTGATCCTGTCCATGCATAGGTAGTCACGATATTCAAAAAAACTCCTTCCTGTTTGGAAGCAATCCAATCCTTTCCGGCAGTCAGGGTTACTTGTGAGGTTCCTTTTAAAACAATATCCAAGACAGTATTGAATGCATTGGTAGAGAGTCGCTCGGTCGGACTGATAAAATTACCTGCTGCATTATTCAATACCACATCAATTTGACCAAGGGCTGCTTTGGCATCAGTCCACATCGACTCCACCTGATTTATATCACGGACATCACAGGCTAGTGGGATTACCTTTCCTCCTTTTTTATCCATCATCTCCTTCGCAGTCTCATTGAGCACATCTAATTTTCTTGAAGTGATCACCAAGTTGGCACCCAGTTCCAAAAAATATTCTCCCATCGATCTTCCCAAACCTGTACCTCCCCCGGTAATCAAAATATTTTTACCTCTCAGTACGCCTTCCTTGAACATGCCTTCGGCTCTTATCATTGATTCATTTTTTAAATTATAGATGTGATCTAAGATAAGTATTTCGGTCTGGTATTTGAAAGAAGCTATGCAAACTTTGAAATTCTTTGTGCCGAAATGAAAATCAAACAGTTCCTAATATTCCTATTTTTTGTTCCTATCCTCCTTGCCTGTCAAGAGGATGAGGATAAAATCATCCAAACCGATTTGACTATAGAGGCAAGCCAACTTTTCGATATTTCAACGGATTGGGGTGAGAGTCTCTATTTTGCCATGCTGAGCTGGGAGGATTATCAGCAGATCAATCCTCGACAACTCCCAGGATGTCCAATAATCAGCCTCGATCAAGCACTCCGCCAAGTGACTCTGGAATTTCGCTCAGATACTACCTGTATAAAGTCCGGTAAAACGATTCGAACAGGAAGCCTCCTGTTGGACTTTCCACAGAACAATCAGATTGGACAGTCTTGGATCATGGAATATCAAGGTTACACGTTCAATCAGGATTCTTTGAAGGGGAATAGGCGATTTACCAAAAAAAGTCTTAACACGATTGAAGAACATTTTGAAAATATGGTTCTGACTACAAATAAAGCTGTCAATTCCACATTTTCAGGAAATCTGACTCATACGATCACTAGGCAAAAATTAGAACTTGTGGGGTTTAGTACAATGGGAAATTTATCTGGAGTCAATCCTGCAGGGCGGGATTTTCATATCGAATTCACCAATCCTAGGCAGACACTGGTAGCTTGTAGCAAGGAAAATGAAATTCTACCCCTATCGGGTAGAGAATCCTGGAGAATTTCAAGAGGACTCAATAATACAGTGAATCATCAGATCAGCTATGAATCCACAGGAAACTGTCAAGTAAATGCTAAAGTGACTCTTTCAGACAATAGAAACTTGATTTTAACACCATAAAAAAACCTCGATTTGATCGAGGTCTTTATTATTGTGTTATAGCATTGAATATTAATATCTGTAGTATTCCGGTTTGAAAGGTCCTTCAACCTCCACCCCGATATATTCGGCCTGCTCTTGAGACAAAGTATCCAATTCCACTCCTAATTTAGAAAGATGAAGCATGGCTACTTTTTCATCAAGATGTTTAGGAAGCACGTACACTCCAGCTTCATAATTCTCATGATTCTGCCAAAGCTCTAATTGAGCCAGAGTCTGATTGGTAAATGAATTGGACATGACAAATGAAGGGTGACCTGTCGCGCAACCCAAATTCACCAGTCTACCTTCTGCCAATACGATTATGTGTTTCCCATCCAAATTGTAAAGATCCACTTGAGGTTTGATGACATCTTTGGTATGACCGTAATTTTTATTCAACCAAGCCATATCAATTTCATTATCAAAATGACCGATATTACATACGATGGCCTTATCCTTCATTGCTTTGAAGTATTCCCCATGAATAATATCTTTATTACCAGTTGCGGTGACGATAATATCGGCTTCTTTCACAGCATCGGCCATTTTTTTCACAGCAAATCCATCCATCGCGGCCTGAAGCGCACAGATCGGATCGATCTCGGTCACAATTACTCTTGCACCAGCTCCTCTCAACGAGGCGGCAGAACCTTTCCCCACATCACCATAACCTGCTACCACAGCTACTTTTCCAGCCATCATCACATCAGTGGCACGGCGAATAGCATCTACAAGTGATTCTTTACATCCGTATTTATTATCAAATTTTGATTTGGTCACAGAGTCATTGACATTGATCGCAGGCATAGGAAGAGTCCCTTTTTTCATCCGCTCATACAGTCTATGTACACCGGTAGTGGTCTCTTCAGAAAGACCTTTGATACCGGAAACCAATTCAGGATACTGGTCCAATACCATATTGGTCAAGTCTCCACCATCATCTAAGATCATATTGAGTGGCTGACGATCTTCTCCGAAGAAAAGAGTCTGCTCGATACACCAATCAAATTCCTCGGCAGTCTGACCTTTCCAGGCATACACTTGAATACCTGCAGCGGCGATCGCAGCGGCGGCGTGGTCTTGTGTAGAAAAAATATTACAGGAAGACCAAGTCACTTCAGCTCCTAGAGCTTTCAAAGTCTCGATCAATACTGCAGTTTGAATAGTCATATGAAGACAACCGGCGATTCTGGCGCCTTTCAAAGGCTTAGAATCTCCAAACTCCTCACGAAGTGCCATTAATCCTGGCATTTCAGATTCGGCAAGCATGATCTCTTTTCTTCCCCACTCTGCCAACGAGATATCCTTTACTTTGTATTGGATGAATTTTTCAGATTTAGTTTCTGACATGTTATGTAAAATTTATGATAAAATACTCCGGTATATGTAAAACAGATACAAAGTTACCCCATAATATTTGGAATCGAAAATGAGTATCCTAGTTTAATAGGACTATTTCCTTCAACCCAAATAGCGACCGATCCCCATTTTCGAGTTCAATTTCCAATTTTCCTTCAGGAGAAACTCCCAAAATTGTACCTTTAAATACATGAAAAAGATCTTTAAAGGTTGCCAATTGACCCCTTTTATAAAGATGATGCAGGTATTCTGTTTTTATTTCAGCCCATTTTCCTCTTTTCAACTGGAAGTAACCTTGCTCGATATAAGTGATCAGAAGCCGAAATAATTCCTTCAAATCAAACTGGCTACCTGTAATCCTAGTCAAGGAAGTTGCATTGGGCGATTCGAACTCCGACTGGTTAATATTGATCCCAACTCCCACTACTGCATGTTCCCATCCCTCCGCTGAAAAAGTGTTTTCAATCAGAATTCCACCAATTTTACCATAATCCGGAACGATTAAATCATTGGGCCACTTTACCTTGATGGTGGGCTGATATTCTTGTAAAAGTCTTCGAATACTATTTGAAACAGCCATATTAAGATAAAACTGGTCAGAAATATCCATGAAACTCGGCCTTAAAACCATTGAAAAGGTTAAATTCAATCCTTTTTGAGACAACCAAAGGTTTCCTCGCTGCCCTTTGCCCCGCGTCTGATGATCTGTGATGATCACAGTGCCCTCATGGGCAGTTTTATTCTTGATCATCTGAAGGGCAATGTCATTAGTGGAGTGACACTCTGGCAGGAAATGAACATCTTTCCCCAAAAAAATCGTATTGGCAAGAATTTTATACATAAATTTTGAGCCCTCTGAAAAAACTAAATTAATTCCCTCATTGGGTTTGTAAAATTAAATGAATAATATGACAGCAGAAGCGCTGAGCAAAATAATAATCAAAGGAATGGAAGATAAAAAGGCTTCCGAAATCATGGTAATGGACTTACGAAATATTAAAAATTCAGTCACTGACTTTTTTGTCCTTTGCTCAGGAAACTCCGATACACAACTTGAGGCGATTATGGATTCGATCGAAGAGCATGTAATCAAAGCAGGTGAAAAAGGACCCTGGAAAAGTGAAGGCAAAAACAGTGGACAGTGGATTTTGATGGATTACGTGAACGTTGTTGCGCATATTTTCCTTAAAGATAAAAGACAATATTTCGGATTAGAGGACCTTTGGGGTGATGCCAAAATCACTAAAATCAATTGAAAAGTATTCAAACTTTAGATCCCTCTAGTCGTTTTACCATAAGTTTATAGAATCATCCCTAAGAAATGAGCGATACAAAAAAAAGTAATAAAAAATTCGTCCCTAAGACACCTCAGAAGCCAAATTTTCAGCTTTGGTTAATCATCGCCGCTGTTCTGGTTTTGATCGGTCTTACTTACGTTCAGAATCAGAATTCGGTCATCGACATTACTCAAAAACGCTTTGAGGACATGTACTTGGCAGGAGACATATCCAAAGTGGTCATCATTAAAAACATGGAACGTGTAGATGTCACGCTGGAATCTAGTGCGTTAGCTGATGCCAAATACAAAACGGAGTTGGAGGCTAATTCTGCGTTTTTCAATCCGTCAGGACCACATTACACCTTTCAGATAGCTTCTCTGGATAAATTCGCCAATGATTTCGACGCATTGAATGAAAAACTCGAACCCGCTGAGCGAACTGAACTTAAAGTAGAAACTGAAGAAAACTGGGGAAGCTACTTCTCAAGTTTCGGATTTCTGATTTTGCTCTTTGTCTTATTCTGGTTCATGATGAGAAGAATGGCAGGTCCATCAGGTCCCGGCGGACAAATATTTAACGTTGGAAAATCCAAAGCACAACTTTTCGACGCAGAGAATAAAGTGAAAATCACTTTTGACAATGTGGCAGGACTGGATGAAGCCAAAGAAGAAGTGCAGGAAATTGTCGAGTTTCTAAAGAATCCAGGAAAATTCACCAAACTGGGTGGCAAAATACCTAAAGGTGCCCTTTTGGTAGGACCTCCGGGTACAGGTAAGACTTTGCTTGCCAAAGCAGTAGCAGGAGAAGCAGGCGTCCCATTCTTTACCCTATCCGGTTCAGACTTCGTAGAGATGTTTGTGGGTGTGGGTGCAGCCCGAGTTCGGGACTTGTTCAAGCAAGCCAAAGAAAAAGCACCTTGTATCATTTTTATTGATGAGATAGATGCTATCGGACGATCAAGGGGAAAAGGCCAGATGCCAGGTTCCAATGACGAAAGAGAAAATACCTTGAATTCACTTCTGGTTGAAATGGATGGATTTGGAACTGATTCCGGAGTCATTGTAGTCGCCGCGACCAACCGTCCTGATGTATTGGACAGCGCCCTTCTTAGACCTGGAAGATTTGACCGTCAGATTTCTATTGACAAACCAGATATCAATGGCAGAGAGGCAATTTTCAAAGTTCATTTGAAGCCAATCAAAACCGCAGATGATGTAGATCCTAAAAAATGTGCAGCACAGACACCTGGCTTTGCCGGCGCAGAAATAGCCAACGTTTGTAATGAAGCGGCATTGATCGCCGCAAGAAGAAATAAAGTCGCGGTGGATATGCAGGATTTTCAGGATGCTGTAGATCGAGTGATCGGTGGCCTTGAAAAGAAAAATAAAATCATTTCTCCGGAAGAAAAGAAAATAGTGGCCTACCACGAGGCAGGTCATGCAGTAGCAGGTTGGTTCTTAGAGCATGCAGATCCTTTGGTAAAAGTGAGTATTGTGCCTCGTGGTGTAGCCGCACTAGGTTATGCTCAATATCTTCCCAAAGAACAATTCCTTTATCAAACAGAACAGTTGGTAGATGAAATGTGCATGACACTTGGAGGAAGAGCTGCAGAGGAGATTATTTTCAAGAAAATCTCTACAGGAGCTTTGAGTGATTTGGAGCGAGTGACCAAAATGGCTTATTCAATCGTGTCCGTGTATGGAATGAATGAGAAAATAGGTAATGTATCCTTTTATGATTCAAAAAGTGATGGATATAAAATGACCAAGCCATATTCGGAGACCACAGCTGAGACAATCGATAATGAAGTTAGAAAGTTGATCGCAAGTGCCTATGAGCGTACTTTGGAATTGTTGACTTCTAAAAGAAATGAGTTGGAAATACTGGCTAAAGAACTTCTTGAAAAAGAGATTCTCTTCCAGTCTGACTTGGAAAAGCTAATTGGAAAGCGGCCTTTTGAAAAAGAAACCACTTACCAAGCCTTCACCAACAAAAAAGAATCTGCTCCGGAAATCGTGACCGACAAACTGGCTGAGCCGGAAGTCGAGAAAGAGGAAGCGCCGAATAAAGAGGCCGAAGCAGTTCCTGAGGATAAAAACGAAAACTAATTTTAATTATATAAAGCCCTGAATAATTCAGGGCTTTTTACTTTTGTATTCCTCTTTTATCTTTCGCGATGCAATCAACCTCTTTGAAACTTGAGCTCAATGGTAAGAAATTATTTTTTGCATCTGATTTTCATCTCGGTGCTCCCAATGAAACCCAAAGCAAAATCAGGGAAAAACGAATCATCCGGTGGCTGGACTACATCGCAGACCAGGCAGCTGCAATATTTTTGGTAGGCGATATTTTCGATTTTTGGTTTGAATATGGACAAGTTATTCCAAAAGGTTTTATTCCTTTTATTTCGAAGCTTTCACAGCTTCGTGAACGAGGAATTCCTATCTATTTTTTTACCGGTAATCACGATCTATGGATGAGAGATTATTTCACCAAAGAATTGGGAATCCCTGTTTTTCATCAGCCAATTTTGGTAGAGGTCTGTGAAAAAAGAATTCTTGTGGGACATGGGGATGGTTTAGGACCAGGTGATCAATCCTATAAGCAGCTCAAGAAAGTTTTCACCAACCCAATTGCCATCTGGCTATTTCGTTGGATTCATCCAGATCTTGGAATTAAACTGGCAAAAGCCTGGTCAGGAAAGAGCCGGATCTCAAATATGAAAAAAGATGAAAACCGATTTTTGGGAGAGGATGAATGGCTCTGGCAGTATTGCAAGGAAATAGAATCTCAAACCCATCACGATTATTATATCTTCGGACATCGTCATCTGCCTTTGGAACTGAAAATTAAAGAAGGATCCACCTATTTTAATCTTGGGGAATGGGTGAATCAAAATAATTACCTTGAATTTGACGGGTCAAAAGCTGCTTTGATTCAGTTTGAAAAATGAAAAAATTCATCTGGCTTGTAATATTTCTTGTTCCCTACCGATTAACCGGTCAGCAGCATGATGAATTAGGCGATCCTATTGCCATTATTTCACTTCCCAACCTGGATTTAGTGTCGTTTGATACAAAGGACAATCTTTATTTAAGTACGACTACCGGAGATATCTTTCAATATGACTGGTATGGTACGCCACAAAACCTCTTTTCCCCTACCCGTCAAGGCAGATTGAATCAACTCGAAGCTGCATGGACTGTCAATATTTTCAGCTTTTCTGCAGATCTTCAAGAATATCGAATCTTAGATCGATTTCTGAATCCTTTGGCAGAAAAAGGTTTTCAATTGACAGATATCAACTTGGCCAAAGCAGCCAGCCTAGGCAACAACAATGTGATCTGGGTTTGGGATGAATCGGATTTGAGCCTAAAGTCTTTGGACTACCTTCGGAATCTGATTAAACATAGTCAGCCTCTGAACCTCATTTTGAAATCAAATGATTTGGAGGTGCGTGAGATTCGGGAATTTCAAAACAGACTGTTTATGAATATTCCAAAGGAAGGAGTCTACCTATTTGACAATCAAGCAAACTTGATCAAAAAAATCCCATTGAAGATCGACCAGCGGATGTGCTATTTCAGGGAACATTTACTCTGGATAGAAGGAGGCTACCTATGGTCAGTTTCTCTCCAGACCCAAGCCATACGCAAGTTGGTCCCCGTACCCCCGTTTGAATTTAATACAATTCAAGTAGGTCAAGAGCGGATTGCTTTGGCTGGAAAAGACAAGCTGTTTTTATTTGAGTCACCCAAGTGGTTGAAAACTCTGGAATGATCCCGTTTCCAATGACAGTTTTTTTTATTGAAACTTATGTTCGATTCAAATTCTCTCCCCAATGAATTTTCCTACCCGCCAGTCTTATCCTCTAAATTCCCAGCAGGATCCAGTAAGTGATGAGACATAAAATAAAAAAGCAGATCCATTTCTGAATCTGCTTTTTAAAATTGGATTGAGTGATTACTTTCCGATTTTCACCAGTTCAATATCGAAAATCAGATCTTTTCCTGCCAATTGATGATTTGCATCCAAGGTGATTTTCTCCTCATCTACCTGAGTGACTACCACTGGCATCGGCTGCCCGTTGGCACCTTGAAGCTGTAGGGTCATTCCTACTTCCGGATTGATATCTGCGGGCACCTGAGCAACAGGCACATCGATCATCATATCTTCTCTTCGCTCTCCGTAGGCTTCTGCTGCGGGGATAGTGACTGTTTTTTTATCTCCGATCTCCATGCCATAAACTGCGGAATCAAAGCCTTTGATCATATTGCCATCGCCTAATGTAAATCCAAGTGGAGCTCTTGACACAGAAGTATCAAACACACTTCCGTCTTCTAATTTGCCGGTATAATGCACTTCAACTGCATCTCCTTTTTTAGCTTGCATATTCTTTTGATTTAGTAAACCACAAAGTTACAAAATTCTAGGAGGGCATGAAACCCTTTCTATTCTGTCCGATTTCAGGATAAAACTGTACAATTCCGTACACATTTTTACTTAAAGTCCCCTAAAAGCCCTTATATTCGTCTTGGCATTATTTTCCCATTACATCTGCAAAATAATCAACCATGGAAAATCAAGATTTAGGAAAAATTCTAATCATAGACGACAACGAAGACTTACTATTTGCTGCTAAAATGCTGCTGAAAAAGCATGCAAAAGAAGTTACCATCGAAAAAGATCCACGTCGAATTCCTTTTTTGATCAATAACAACAGTTATGATGTAATCTTGCTAGACATGAATTTCCGGGAGGATACCACTTCCGGTAAAGAGGGCTTTCATTGGCTCAAAGAGATTAAGGAAATTGATCCCAAAGCGGTAGTCATCTTAATCACAGCTTTTGGAGACGTGGAAATGGCCGTACAGGCCTTAAAAGAAGGTGCGACTGATTTTATCCTGAAACCCTGGCAAAATGAAAAGCTGATTGCAACTCTTTCCTCGGCGGTCAAGCTGAAGGAAAGTTACAACGAGGTAGATAAGCTTCAGAAAAAACAAAAGCAACTTCAGACCGATCTCAAAAAACCATACAGCGATATCATTGGTCAATCTGCTTCGATGAAAAATATTTTTTCAATCATCGATAAAGTCGCGCAGACGGATGCTAATATTTTGATTTTGGGGGAAAACGGAACCGGTAAAGAATTGATCGCCCGGGCTATTCACGAGCGGTCTCATCGCAAGGATGAAATTTTCGTTGGGGTGGATATGGGCTCAATTACGGAATCTTTGTTTGAGTCTGAGTTATTCGGACATAAGCGAGGTGCCTTTACCGATGCCAAGGAAGATCGTGCAGGCCGATTCGAGGTAGCTGACAATGGAACCTTATTTTTAGATGAAATAGGAAATCTCTCGATGCCACTGCAATCCAAGCTTTTAACGGTTTTGCAAAAACGGGAGGTCACCCGCATTGGTACCAACAAATCCATTCCAGTAGACATCCGATTGATCTGTGCAACTAATATGCATGTGCATGACATGGTCATGGAAAACACCTTTCGCCAGGATTTACTGTATCGGATCAATACGGTAGAGATTTTCCTTCCTCCTTTAAGAGAGCGACAGGATGACATCCCTATTTTGGCCAATCACTTCCTGAAAAATTACGCTCAGAAATACAGAAAAGAATTCAAAGGTTTTACTCCTTCGGCTTTGGATCTGCTGCAGCGGTACGGCTGGCCAGGTAATATCCGGGAACTTCAGCATGCCATCGAGCGAGCGATTATTATGGCCGAAGGAAGCGAATTGGATTCGAGGGACTTCTTTTTCCTTTCTGCTAAGCCCGCATCCGACAAAGCTCCCCAAGCAGTCACTCTGAATCTAAACGATATGGAGCAAACCACAATCCAAAGGGCGATCGACAAAAATGGAGGAAACATATCCAAAGCAGCTAAAGAACTTGGGTTGACTCGCGCTTCGCTCTACAGAAGATTGGAAAAATATGGACTATAAAGTCGGCCTATTGGGGAGGATTGCTTTCTTGGCCGCTTCCCTTTTTCTTCTTGCCTATACTATCTTCGACGATTGGGGCGTCTTTATGATTTCCCTTTTGTTGATCTTGGTGATTTTTCAGATCATCTACCTACTTCGCTATTCCCAGAGTTCTTTTCAAAAAGTCCGAACGTTTCTAGATAATATCAAGCAGGATAAATATTCGCAGCTCTATCCGGTGAAATTTGACGGAACAGAAACTGATGAGCTGCACATTGAGTTTAATGCAATCCTTGCTAAGCTAAAAGAAGATCAAGCTGAAAAAGAAGCTAATTATCAGTATTTCAGATCTGTATTCAAACATCTTAGTATTGGCTTGATCACATTTGGTGAAAACGGACAAATCCAAATCGTCAATACTGCCGCCAAGCGGATTCTTAATGTGGAAAACTTGATTCACATTAATGAAATCGAAGGTATCAACAAGGAACTTCACCTGGCAATTCATCATCTTAAAACAGGTGGGAGTGAGTTGATCAAAATTGCTCATCCTGATGGGATCATGCAACTGTCAGTCTATGTGATCGAATTGCTGATGCGAGGGGAAAAATTCAAATTGGTCTCTTTGCAAAACATCCAATCTGAATTGGAAGAAAAGGAAATGGAAGCCTGGCAGAATCTCGTGAAAATTCTAACCCATGAGATCATGAATAGTATTGCGCCAATCTCCTCACTCGCCGGAACGATCAAGGACGATTTGCAAAAAAAGACAGATAATGTCTCCACTATTTCATCCCAGGATTTGGAAGATTACCTGATGGGGATTTCTACTATAGAAAAACGAAGTCAAGGACTGACCAGTTTTGTATCTGATTTCAGATCTTTGGCCCATATACCGGCGCCAAAATTTGGAACAATTGCAATCAGGAAGCTATTCGATCAACTCGAAATGCTTTTGCATCATCAGATCGAAAACCAAAAAATCACTTTGAACAAGGAGCTCAACCCAAACGAATTGGTCTTATTTGGTGACCAGACTCAGATAGAACAGGTTTTGATCAATCTCACTCAAAACGCCATCCATGCCCTTGAGGATGCGGAGGAAAAGATTATCAACCTAAGAGCATACATTGATGAGGCCGGTAAAATCATCCTGGAGGTGAGCGATACGGGAAAAGGAATAGAAGAAGAAGCACTCGGGAAAATTTTCATTCCCTTTTTCACTACCAAAAAGAAAGGTTCCGGTATCGGTCTGAGCCTCTCAAAACAAATCATGCGAAGACACAAGGGCAACATCCAAGTGAACTCCAGCCCTGGTCAGGGGACCACGTTCAAATTGATTTTTAACGGGTAATCAAAATGAATTATTTCATCTCGTTTGATTGCATTCGGTTTTTTTGATACAAGAGCTGAAAAACCCAAAAAAATTTAATTCCTTACTCCAAATATTATTCACACTAAATCAATCCAAAAAGAATTGCAATTGGAGTTGTTATCTCATTCGATTATAGATTCAATAATCTCCATAAAATTAAACAGCAGTAATACAGCAATTCGTACTTCTGATTTCAACCCGAACCGATTACAGAAACACCAAAAAAAAACCATGCTTAAAGCATGGTTTTTTTTGTTCAAAGAAATAAAATTGATCCTATTCTTTCAATGTGACAGTTCGGGTCACATTATTGAAGTCACCGGGGATTAAATTCCCTGAGGCATCCAGTAACTCAAGCTGAATGGTGACCTCTCCTTTTGGAAGTCCTTTCATTACATAAGGTGCCCATTCTGTCAACATAAATTCCTGCCCATTGATTTTGGCCCGGACTTTATTTCCGTCTTCAGAAAGAGTAGTATTCAGTAAGAAAAAATCCAACATTACATTTTCAGTATCCGCACCGACATATTCGCCTTTGGGACGACTGTAAATTAATGTTGGCTCGAGTAAGTTGACAGCCATATCATTCCCAGCTTCACCGATTACCATCTTTTTGGCTACAAATGAATTTGGGTTCTTGACAGATTCATGGTATGATCTACTAAGAAAGGCAACCACATAATGTGTCCCCGCAGTCATCTCCTTCTTAAAATTGGGTTCATAATGTGCTGAATAGGGATCATTGTCGATAATCAAGTGAATATGTTGGCCATTTTCGGAATTTGCCAGTTGTGCTGCCATTCCGTTCTTTTCAGTCTGAGTACCCAATTCATAATTTTTTACCTCAAAGGAAAAGTCCACTTCTCCTGCACTTTTGACCATATCACTGGATGGAGATTTCAACTTAAGACTGGAATTCGCGTATTCTGGGGAATTTTCCAGTTTTTCAATCGTGATAGTTGGAACAGTTTCCGTTTGAGATTCCATTGCCGTAGTTTCTTCTGAGTCAGATTTTTTTTCTTGACAGCTAAAAATTCCAAGCATCAAGGCTGTGACAATTAATAATGATTTCGTTTTCATACGTATAATTAAATTTAATTTAGTATCTAAGATTTAGCAGATACTAATTCAAAAGCTATTCCATTGAAAAAAATGCATTCATTTACCCAACTTTTAAAATCCGTCTCAATCAGCACCTTAGAGAGGATTTCAGTTACGTATCGGCATATATCTGGAAAATCAAGGATTTTCAGGATAAGATTTTCGGAGAAAAAGAGCTTCTAGATTTTACATTGTGAATTTCAGCTGGGTAAACTTCACCTGATTTTGAGAACAAGTTTCCACCCTACACGAAAATGAGAAATCATATTATTGACCGCCGACTAAATATAAATCCGTATCAGCCATTGCATGACTCAAACCAGACTTCATAAGTTTTAGGTATTCTGTATCCTCCACCCATTTTTATTAAAACCCAGCCATATAGCATAATTTTTCATAACTAATAAAGAACACCACGTCTGCGGCGTCTGAACTGAGCCCAGGTAATTCATGGAAGCTCTATTACCGATTTGAGCGAGTAACGTCCCATACAGATTATTTTTTCAATAAAGAAGATGTTATTATCTAAAACCGATTGCATTTCACCGGATATTTTGGGACATATCTCAGCGGGGATATTTTCCTCAAACCTACGACTCCTTACTTTTAAACTATATAGGCTACACTAATTACTGCAGTCCTTACAAAAAGGATAATTAACCTACAAGGAATGGAAACCATAATAAAACTTAAGCTTTCTGATAAAAATAAAATCAAGTCCGCAGACTTCAATTGCATAAGAATAGGCAGGCAGAAGAGAAATTCTAAACTCTATCTATTGCTTACTGAACCTCTTGTTCTAATACACCTGCCAACTTGAGAAGCTGCATTTCTGCTAATTTGGCCTGAATTTTCAGATTATTGATTTCATTAGCAGTACGGATCAAATTGACCTGCGCCGTCCGAAGCTCAGTGTCAGACAACTGGCCCAGTTGCCATTTTTCTTCACTTCTTTCCAGGCTAAGCTCCGCTGTTTCTAAATTGTCCGCGGAAAGTCGAAGCTGAAAAAGTATGCTGTTGTAGTTTTCAAAAGCAACAAGTACATCCCGCCTGACCTGGAGTTTTGCCTGCTCCAATCGTTCCTTACTTATTTCAAGATCGATCTTTGCATTTTGAATCAATATGCGTTGCTTTTTACCATTAAAAATCGGGATGGAAAGCTGTATACCACCGGTCCATCCGTAGTTTTGCTGGGCAGTGAGGAAACCAGCCTCTGTGGATTGCTCGTTGTATTCGTAACCGAAGTTTGCATTCAGTTCGGGATAAAGCCCAGCCTGCGCTATTTTTTGCTGCAAATCACTGTTTTCAGAATTCATCCTTGCAAGGATGAGGTTAGTATTATTGGACAAAGCCTTATCAATAATAATTTCTTTGTCTAAGGCCCCATCTATCAAAAAACTGGTAATCACGCTAAATTGGTCATTAGGCTCTTCTCCCATCAACACTTTAAGACTCAGTTTTGCATTCGACAATTCTTGGAGGGTCCGAGCCACATTCAAGCTGTCTGTATTTAGATCAACTTTGGCATTTAGCACCTGAAGCATATCCATCGCCCCTAACTCATATTTGCTTTTGGCTCTCTCCAGTCGCTCGCTAGTAATAGTAGCTGCTTCTTGGGCAATTTTAAGTTGGCCGGTAAGGCGGGCTATATCAAAATATCTTTGCAAAACCGCAAAAATCGTATTCTCAACGGCCATCCGTATTTCTTCACCGCTCAAATCTGCTAATAGTTGCAGACTATTCAGCCGGTAAAATCTACTCAATCCATCAAAGATGGTATAATCGATCTTAAGCGATCCATTCAAAGCTGTAGATCTGGCATTTTCTCTATTAATAGGCTCTTGCTGTGGACTGGCAAACTCTATGTTGGTATTTGTCAACTGTCTGGTATAACCACCATTGGCATTTAACGAAGGGAGCAAGTCAGCATTCCCGATAAAGTTATTATTTGATGCCTTTTCAGCCTCTTTTCTTGAAATGATAATCTCATGATTTGCCGCAATGGATGCCTCAATTGCATTCTCCAAAGTCAAAATGGGAAGTGAGTCCTGGTTGGCAACCAACTGTTTCGCCCACAATGGGTTGTTAAAGAGTAAAAAAAGTAAAATAGCAATTCTATTCATCCTCTTCTTTTTTAGTTCTTACTCGATGCCCTTTACGATAGGATCTTTCCATCCATTCCGGATCATACTTCTCCCCTGTCCAAAATTGTACTGCATTCAACTTGACTCTGTTTGATATTATCAGAAACACTGGTAAAACTGTGGCAAGTAAAAAGGATCCTATTAATAACCCGTAAGCAACTGTGACTGCCATAGGAATAAGAAATTGGGCCTGTAGACTTTCTTCAAAAATAAGCGGCCCCAGTCCTCCGGCAGTTGTCAGTGTAGTCAGGACAATCGGCCGGAAACGAGAAACACCGGTATTGATCAGAGCTTTGTGAAAGTCTTTGCCCTTTCCTAATTCCCTGTTGAAAGCATTGACAAAGACCAAACCATCGTTCAGCAAAATACCGATCAATGCCACAAAACCTAACATCGAAAGGATACTTATCGGAATAGAATGAATAAAATGTCCCCAAACAGCTCCGATGACACCGAATGGAATAAGCAGCACGAGGACGATTCCCTGACTGAAGGATCGAAAGGTGAAAATAATCACGCCTAACATCAACAGTAGGATCGCTGGACCGGACCGATTCAAAGATTCCTGAAGTTTCCGGGTTTCGCGAACCTGCCCTTCAAATAAATAATTGATACCAGGGTATTTTGCTTGGATTTTTGGCATCACTTCGGTTCGGATACGCTCAATCTGCTCCGGAGCCGAAGCTTCCTGATTGGCCATCTCTGCCTCTACACTGATTTCTCTTTTCCCAGCGCGATGATTAATACTGATCAATCCTTCCTGCTCGGTGATGTTGGCAACTGTCTCCAATGGATACGAACCACCATTCGGTGTGGTTATCCGCATTCTTTTTAGGGATTCAATATCCTTTCGGTCCTTTATCTGATAGCGCACCCACACTTTGACCTCGTCTTCCCCACGCTGGAGTCGCTGAGCTTCTCTGCCAAAGAATCCATTTCTTACCTGCTGCGCGATCATCATCAGGTCAAGGCCAAGTAGCTTACCATTCTCATTCAAGGTGATGTTTACTTCAGGCTGATTCTCGCGATCAGTATCGATAATATCTGTGAGCTCATCCCAGCTTTCAAGTTCCTGTTTCAGCTCATCCTTAGCCCTCCGTAGCTCTTTAAAATCTGAGGATGTTAGGGAAATTGATACGGGCTTCCCAAAAGGAGATTCTGTAGTAATAGAAAAACGATTAGCTCCAGCGATTCCACCTACCATTTTGCGCAGATCCGAAGAAATCCGGAAACTTTCGATTTCACGGGCTTCTGCACTGAGTAAGTAGATATTAGCTGTTGCCTTATTCTTGGTAGGGCCAATGATCAATTCTACATTTTTGATCATACTGGTATCGATGCCAAGCTCTTCTTTATATTTATCATTAAGGCGGAAAGCTGCCTCTTGAACTTGGGTAATTTTCAATTGCGTTATGCTGTCTGGTGTTCCGGCGGGCATTTCCAGTGTGGCCAAGATTACATTGTCTTCTATCTGAGGGAAAAATGCAGTCCGGATCACTCCTCCCGTCACAGCAGAAAAAGTGATGACAAATAATGCAAGAATGATAAAAAGGTAAAAAATCGTGTTTTTAGTAACAAATTCTAGAAATGGCTTGTACGACTTATCTCTGACTAAAAGCAAAAAATCCGAGATTTTCCGTTTCCATTTGGGAGCTTTATAATTTTTCTTCAGATCCTTGCTGTGTGCCAAATGCGCTGGAAGAAACAGCATGACCTCAATGAGGGAAACTACCAAAGAAGCTATGACCACAAAGGAAACATCCGAAAAAAACTCCCCTAACTGGCCTATAATAAGAAAAAACACGCTAAAAGCAACTGCAGTCGTACTGATCGCAGCCAGTACAGATGGGAATACTTCTATGGTTCCATTGATTGCAGCATTTGTGTTGGATTCTCCATCCTCGTGGTGTTGAAAAATATTCTCTCCGACGATCACCCCATCGTCCACTAAAATTCCCAGCACGAGAATCATCCCAAAAAGAGAAAGCACATTGATCGTCAGCCCATAAAATCCTGCAAAAATAAACATGCCCAGGAAAGAAATCGGGATACCTAGGGCAACCCACCATGCCAATCTAAACCGAAGAAACAAAGTGAGGATGATCATAACCAAAACGGCCCCCATGATGCCGTTTTTTTCCAATAAGGCAATCCGCTCCCGCAGACTTTCTGTATAATCGCGGACCATAGTGGCTTTGATCACTGAGTTCTCCTGGTTGAACTTCTCGATGTAGTCACGAATAAATGCTGCGGCTTCGAGAATATTTTCCCTGTTGGTGGTATTTACCGTGATGATCACTGCAGGCTCGTCGCTGAAAATGGCTCGATCAGTGTCTTCAGACCAGGTATTTTTCACTTCCGCGAGATCACTGAGTCGAATCAAGCTTCCATCCGAGCTTGATCTAACTACAATATCTTCAAAACCGCTTGCAAAATAATCCCTATTCTTAGCGCGGATAATAACTTCTCGACGATCCCCCCTGATTGTTCCTCCGGTGATGTTAATATTATTTTGTCGCACTGCATCAGAGACTTCCTGAAAAGTTATTCCGTATGCCCGGAGTTTATTTTCTAAGATCTCAATTTCAATTTCTTCCAGTGTGAATCCGCTCAATTCTATTTTTGACAATTCCTTAAAATCCCTGAAATCATCCTCAACCTTCTTAGCGGTCTCCTTCAATGCACGTAAAGGGACGGCTCCACTCAAAGCCACTTTGGCCGTGAAATTGACCATCTCCTGCTTGTAGGTGGTGATTCGCTCCATTTGCTCGGGGAAAGAAGAAATTCTATCCACCGCATTTCTCACCTCCTGTAGCACTTCATTGGCATCTGCTTTCGGAAGAAGCTCGATTTGAATCAGAGCACTGTTTTCGGAAGAAGTGGACGTCACCCGATCGATTCCGCTTATTCCTTCCAGATTATCTTCAACTTTTAAAGTGATCCCCTTTTCAATTTCTTCGGGAGAAGCCCCCGGATAAACTGCCTCCACAAAAATGAATTTGGTGGATTGCTCAGGAAAAAATGAGGAAGTCAATCTACTGGCACTCATAATCCCAAAAATGATAATGAGTACAATCAGTAAATTGACCAATACTGAATTAGTAATAAAAAAACCAATCAGCTTTTTCATACCTTATCCTCTTTTACAGGTGAGACTCTTGATCCCTCAAATGCCTCGTTTCGTTGCTCTAGAATCAGATATGTTCCCTCTTTTAATCCACGGATCACTGCCTCATCAGCTGTGCTGTGAAGCAATTCTATTTTTTGGATTTTAGCGGTACTGTCTTGAACTATGAAAACCCGCTGATCCTGCAGTAAAATATTCCGGGGAATTCTCAAAGCCTGTTCAAATTCATGAGAGACAACTTGCCCCTCCAAATACATTCCGGTGGTCAGGCTTTTTCCAGACACCCGTATAAAAACTTCTATTGACTGCAATTGCGGATCTACTTTTTCATTGATCCGATCGATGGTTCCAGTAAATACCGAGTCGGTATTTACCGTTCGGAGTTGCACCTGATCCCCAATCTCAATCAAGGGCCTGTCCTCCAAATTCACTGCAGCCACTAATTCATACAAATCTGTCCTTACAAACTCTCCCAAAGGCTGTCCTTGCATCACCAGAGCTCCACGATCGATCATTGTTTCAGTGAGCGTTCCAGAAAAAGGTGCATAAATTCTATATTTCGTCAGTCGCTCTTCCATTTGCTTTATCATATGGTATTGTCCATAGAGATTTCGGCCTGTCAGAAAAAGCTTTTGACGTCGATTTTGAACTTCCGGAAGTTCTTTCAACGGTTGATCTGGTTTTATGGAAGCGAGATAATTAGCCCAGGAATCATAAATATCCGGAAAGTCTACTTTCAGGTCGGCTACTGTATTGGCGAGTAAACTGATAAATCCTGATCGCTGAGCTAGGAGATTTTGTTGAGCTTCATCATTATTGATTTGTATCAGCAATTCCCCTTTTTTATAAAAAATACCTGTTTTGAAAGGTTTGCCAGCATCTTCCATGATACCAGAAACTTCACTATAAATGTCGATCCGGTCCAATGGCTGCAGTCTGCCTGTAAGCTGAAGGAAGGTTTGAACCGGACCATTTTGAACCTCCAGCACTTCGACAGGTACCGCTATGCTTTCTTCTTCCTGGTTTGCTTCAGCTGGTTTGCCATATAAAAAATACCAACCTCCATAAAGCGCAGCTGCAAAAACCACAGCTCCTACTAAAATCCATAACTTTCTTTTGTTTTTTTCTTTCATCCTTTTATGAGTCCCAAAATCCGTTTTCTTAAAACGCTATTTCAAGAACTAAATCCCTATTTTTCCATTTCAGAGTTTTTACTACTTGAAATTTAACACGCTAAAAATGAAAATGTTAAGCAAATCCTTTTCCCAAAAGATATAATTGACATATATAATTCGCCTTACCGATTAAAACACAAAGACTTATAGGCTTTCGGTTATTTAATAAAACTTTAGAAATACAGTAAGCAGTTGGGATAGCTAGAGGTACAATCCTAAATGCGACTTTCATTTCTAATGAGATTTGACGAGGCTAAAATTCGCTACCAAACGAAAATAAAAATTTCAAATTCTGACATCTCATCTGATTCTCCCAAATAAAAAAAGCCCGGTCATTTATAACCGGGCTTCCTAGAATTTTACTTAAAGTTTGAATAGTCAATTGGTGAGGGGCTTTTCCCGCTGTAGCTCCATCATATCCACAGGAGGGGCACCATTGTCTCCCAAAAGATGACGTACGAAATAATCTCCCATCTTCCAGAAGAAATATTCTGTCATATCTCCGTAGCCATGCCGTTGACCCGGTAGGATTACAAATTCAAACCGTTTGCCTGCTTTGATCAGGGCGTTAGCCATTCTGATTGTGCCAGCCGGGTGTACGTTATTGTCTACATCTCCGGTGGAGAGCATCAAGTGTCCCTTCAGGTTTTTAGCCAAATCTGGATTTTTCTCGATTTGATAAACAAATGTGGTATCTCCTTTAGGTGAGATCCGCTCTTCTACGCCATGATGCTTCTCAGACCACCAGCGGTTGTAGATATTGTTTTCATGATTTCCGGCGCTGGAAACTGCCACCTTAAAGAAATCCGGATAAACCAGCATTGCTGCAGTTGACATGAATCCGCCTCCTGAATGCCCGTGAATCCCGACTTTGGATCTATCGATAAACTTATGTCGGTCAGCCAACTGCTCCACTGCTGCCTTTTTATCCGCTAATCCATAATCGCGCAAGTCACCATAGCCATAATTGTGATACCACTTGGATCGGGCAGGATGTCCGCCACGGTTACCCAGTGTGACAACTACAAATCCAAATTGAGCTAATCGATCGGTCCTTGTCATATTTCTACTCCAAGCTTTGTCCACAGCCTCAGTCTGAGGACCTGGATAGACGTACTCGATAATTGGATATTTACGTGTAGAATCAAAATCAAAAGGCTTGTACATCACACCATACAAATCCGTGATTCCATCATCCGCTTTGAATTTGAACGGCTCGGGAAACTGATAGCCTGTCGCAAATAGTTGGGACAGATCGGCTGTCTCCAGATCCATGATTTTAGCACCGTTGCGGTCCATCAATACTGAAACCGGAGTGGTATTGACTCTGGAAAAATTATCCACAAAGAAATTCCCGCTGGTATTCACATCGACATCATGCGTGAAGTCACCTTTATTGAGCAGGGTGATCGCTCCACCGTCCAATCCAACGCTGTATAAATGCTCGTAGTAAGGGTCTTCCCCAGCCTCTCTACCATTGGCAACAAAGAATAATTTCCTGTTTTTATCATCCACTCGGGCGGCTCCGGCCACATGGAAAGCTCCTGATGTTAATTGTCTTTTTAAGGAACCATCAGCAGTATACAGGTAAAAATGGCCCCATCCATCTCGCTCAGACCACCAGATCAACTCTTTTCCTCCGTTTACCAATTCAAGTTTTTCGAAGTCGATATAGGTATTGCTTCGCTCCGCAATTAATAATTCCCGTTCGTTTTTGTTAAGATTCCAACGGTAGACATCCACCTTTTTTAGATCTCTGGAGGTGATTGCAAAATAGAATCCATTCAGATCTCCTAGCCAGGTAATTGGACGAAAATCGTTATCCCGCTCATGTGGCTTCAGAGAAGTGGACCACAGACTAAGGGTCTGGTCTTTAAATGTGGAGATTGGAAGATTACTGAGTTTTTCGGCTTCAAAAGAATAATGAATCAGCTCCGTTTGCGGCTGCTCTTTCTCCCCTGGCATTGCATATTTATAAGTCTCCAGCGTAGGACGCGGATTTCTGGTATTGTGAATGACCCAAAGATCTTTCACCGCTCTTGAATCGGTTCGGGTCAAAATAAACTGCTTTGAATCCTCGCTCCATAGTACCCCGGCCCGCTTGCGCTTATCTTTATTCTTTTCCTCTTCTATATTGTCCTCTCCTCTTCCACCAAAGCCGTACTCATAATCCTTCTCCCCATCTTTCGTAAGTTGGTACTCTACGATCGTCGAATCTTTTTCATCTTTAACGGCTTTCAGGAAATTTTCCTTATCCATCCAATACAGGTTATGCTGTTTTGCAAAAACTACTTTGGAGGAGTCGGGAGAAATATCAGCCCAGGACATTCTTTTTGGGTCTTTTTCTACATCCAGCAGTTCGGTGAGGGTCTGATTGGCAATGAAAAATTTGAAAACAAATTGCTTGTTCTCCATGGAGTCCTTTGCAGATTTGTTTTTTGACTTGATCTCTTGCCAGTCTTTTTTCAACACTTTTTCCGTGCCTTCCACCTTAAATCGAATCGCATTTTCATCTTCCAGAAATTTCACGTCTTCGATCTTTAAATGCTGTCCGTCATAAGGATCTTTGGTGATTTTGGTCAGCTCCATTGCCAGCTTTGCCGGATCAAAAAGCTTCGTTTTAGTTTTTCTGACTGGATCCACCAGATACCAGTTTTTCCCATCGCTGGTTTCATATTCATACCAAAAGCGATCTGAGTTTTTCAGCCAATGGGGATTGACACTAGTCGAGAAAACCATTTTCTTCAATTGGTCGGGAGAATACCTGGCAGCCAATTCATAGTTTCCTCGATAGATTTTTTCCTGAGCAATACTTCCCTGAGCAATAAGGAGGAGGAGCCCAATGACAAATAATCTTTTCATCTGTTTAAAGTTTGTTTTAATGTGGTCATCTCAAATGGTTCATAATTTTAGGTTCATGAGACTCTTTCATTATGCGAGATTTTATCAAGGTTCGAATCTATGCCATGAAATTCTATTTTTTTGACCATTAATATAAAAATGTGGTTACAAATGGACTTCAGCGGATTTATTTTAAGAACAGTGATTTTAATCTTCAATTAATAAACACATCATTTTGCCCAAATAAAATTTGGAAAATGTAGCGATTTGATAACAACCTAAACATACTGGATTCACATTGGGATACTACATTTAGATCAAAACCAATACTGTGAAAACCCACTACAAAACCATCGTCATCTCTGACGTACATTTGGGAACAAAAGGGTCAAAGGCCAAAGAAGTCGCCCGTTTTCTAAAACAGTTTACCTGCGAAAATCTCATCCTCAACGGAGATATCATTGATGGTTGGCAGCTTAAAAAATCAGGCTCCTGGAAAAGGAAGCATACCCGCTTCTTTAACCGGATTCTGAAAATGATCGAACAGACAAATACTAAAGTCTATTACCTGCGGGGGAACCATGATGATTTTCTGGATCAGATCCTGCCGCTTCAGATTGGGAATTTATCCATCCAGACAGATATGATCTATGAAAGCAACGGCAAAAGTATTTTGTGACTCATGGAGATATCTTCGACAGCATCACCAGCAACCTTCGTTGGATCGCATACTTGGGTGATATGGGATATACCTTCCTGCTTTGGCTCAATCGGGTTCTAAATCATTACCGATACCGACGTGGATTGCCATACTTTTCACTTTCGCAGTATGTCAAAAACAAAGTCAAATCTGCTGTATCCTATATTGATCAATATGAGACCGAATTGGCAAAGATGGCCCGCTCAAAGAATTGTGACGGTATCATCTGCGGACATATCCATAAAGCAGAGAAACGGCTCATCGATGGAGTAGAATATCTGAATTCCGGTGACTGGGTTGAAAGTCTGAGCGCATTATCGGAAGACCATGATGGCAACTGGCAATTGATTTATTACAATGAGGTGGATTTCAAGCAAAACACCGGACCAAAAATCGAATCCTATTTTCAAGGGATAATTCCTCCTCATGATCACCCCTTAAGGGAAGTCTCCTTTGAGGCGCGAAAAGACGATTTGGACCCACCTTTTATCCGATAACAATGCGATTTTTATTCATCGTTCAGGGAGAAGGGCGTGGTCACATGACTCAGGCAATTGCATTCTCTAAAATGCTGGAAAAGCAAGGACATGAACTGGTCGGCGTTATTTTAGGGAAAAGCAAGCGTAGAACAATTCCTGGTTTTTTTTCAAGAGAACTGACTGCACCCCTCCACCTGGTAGAAAGTCCCAACTTTGCATCGGATAAAAATGAAAAGAAGATTCTGATAGGAAAGACCATTCGCCAAAATCTGACTAAAGCCAAAACTTATTGGCGAAGCCTGATAAAGATCAATCAAATTGTAAAAGCGGGGAAACCAGATATTATCCTAAACTTTTACGACTTATTGGGCGGGATTTACAATGGGATTTTTCGACCTCAGGTTCAGTATTGGGTCATCGGACATCAGTATTTGATAGATCACCCCAACTTTAAATTTGCTCCCTCCAAAGGCTTAAACAAGTTTTGTTTCAAACTCAATACCCAATTGACTGCTTTAGGTGCAACCGAAAGATTGGCACTTTCATTTTATCAATTGGAATCCACGCACAAAATAACCGTCGTACCTCCACTCCTGCGGGAGGAAGTAAAAAAGCTTTGCCCGACTTCAGGTGATTTTTTCCTGACCTACATGGTCAATAGCGGCTATGGAGCTGAGGTACTCTCATTTGCCAAAGCAAATCCGGACTTAAGAATTCGAGCCTATTGGGACAAAAAAGGGGCCCAAGAGCTAGAGCATCCGCTTCCAAACCTCAGTTTTCATCAGGTCCATGACCAAAACTTCCTTCGGGATATGGCTGCATGTAAGGGACTTGTATGCACAGCTGGATTTGAATCGATTTGTGAAGCCATGTATCTGGGCAAGCCCGTCATGGTGATTCCCGTTGCCGGCCAGTACGAACAAGCCTGCAATGCACTGGACGCAGAAACATCCGGCACAGTGATCCCAGCCAGTCATTTTGATTTCGGAAAATTTGATCAGTGGATTGGCAGCTTGCAAATGGTCGATACTGAATTTCAAGTATGGGAATCGAATTGGCAGAAAATTTTTAAAAATCTCATGGAATTTCCTGATCCAAATTCAGTCAGATACAAGTCAGATTTGAATGAATTTGTGATTAGTCGAAGAATTTAGGCTAACCAACTCCTACTAACTCAGATTTTTTTGGTTAGGATTGTTTTCGGACAAATCCCAAAAATAGTCCTCAATTCTAAAACTCAAATCCCATCTTTGTGAGTTAGTAAACAGAAGTCCTAATTTCGGACTTTGCTCAAGACCTAGAAAACCAAATGTCAGCCGAACATATACGACTCCAGGAAGATAGAACCTGGGTAAAACACTGGAAGAAATGGGGACCCTACCTGACCGAGCGTCAGTGGGGCACTGTAAGGGAGGATTATAGCGCCGATGGTTCTGCCTGGGAAAATGTCACCCACGATGATGCACGTAGTAAAGCCTATCGCTGGGGAGAAGAGGGAATTGCAGGTATTTCTGATCACAAACAAAAGCTCTGTATGGCATGGGCATTCTGGAACGGAAAAGACCCTTTCATTAAAGAGCGGCTTTTTGGTCTGACCGGTAATCAGGGAAATCACGGTGAAGATGTCAAAGAGATCTACTATTACTTAGATTCTACCCCGACACATAGCTATATGAAGATGCTTTACAAGTATCCTCAGTCGGAATATCCCTATAAAAACTTGCTCCAGGAAAATCTCCGAAGAGACAAAAGCATGCCTGAGTACGAACTTATCGACACGGGCATATTCGATGAAGATCGGTATTTTGATATATTCATCGAATACGCAAAGCAGGATATAGAAGACATTGTTGCTGTAGCTACGATTCACAACCGTGGTCCGGAAGAAGCTACTATTTGGGTCATGCCTACGTTGTGGTTTCGAAAAACCTGGTATACCGGTCATGAGCCATTCATGCCCAAACTCAGCAAGCGAACTGATAATTCGATCAAAGCTTTCAACCCCAAATCGGGTAATTACTCCATCTCCTTTGACGGCAATCCAGAACTTAAATTCTGTGACAATGAGACCAATCGGGAGCGCTTGTATGGCATCAAGAATGAGCGAAAGTACCCCAAAGATGGAATTAATGATTATGTGGTAACAGGAGATTCGAGTCGGGTCAATCCGGATGATTATGGTACCAAAGCCGCTGCAATCTATAAAATCACCATCCCCGCCGGGGAAAGTCATCAGATCAAACTCCGCCTTCAGCATCAAATTGAAGACAATCCTTTGGACATCTGTGACGAATGCATCCAAAGCCGATTAACGGAAGCAGACGAATTTTACGAAACACTTCAAGATCGAGTCACTGACCCGGATCTCAAAAAAATCCAGCGGCAAGCCTGGTCAGGCATGCTATGGTCTAAGCAGTTTTATTATTACGATGTGGAGCGCTGGCTGGAAGGGGACCCTGGAAGGTATGTCCCACCTATCTCCCGTAAAAAAGGAAGAAACTCCAACTGGAAGCATCTCCAGAATTACGATATCATCTCGATGCCTGATAAGTGGGAATATCCTTGGTATGCGGCATGGGATCTGGCTTTTCATTGTATTCCTCTCGCAAGATTAGATCCTGAATTTGCCAAAAATCAGTTGCTTACCTTGCTTAACGAATGGTACATGCATCCAAACGGGCAGATTCCTGCATACGAATGGAACTTCTCCGATGTCAATCCTCCTGTCCATGCCTATGCGGTGCAGCGAGTCTATCAAATTGATAAAAAGGCAAACAACGGCGTTGGCGATCAGGAATTTTTGGAGCGTGCGCTTCACAAGCTCATGCTCAATTTTACCTGGTGGGTCAATCAAAAAGATTCGGATGGACAGAATATTTTCGAAGGAGGATTTCTTGGATTGGACAATATTTCTCTTTTCGACCGAAGCCATGCGCAGCATTACAAAGGAAAACTGGAGCAGGCAGATGCCACTTCCTGGATGGCAATGTTCTGTTTGAATATGCTTCGGATCTCCTTAGATCTCTGCGAATTCAATACGGTTTATCAGTTCACGGCAACTAAATTTCTGGAGCACTTCCTTTACATCGCGGGAGCGATGAATAACATTTCCAAGGAAGCAATTTCTCTCTGGGATGATGAGGACAATTTCTTCTATGATGTATTTCATCTTGAAGGCAAAGAACCCCATAAAATGAAAGTTCGCTCGATAGTTGGCCTGATACCGCTCTTTGCAGTAGAGCCTGTTCGGGAGGAATTATTCGACAAGTTGCCAGAATTCAAAAAACGACTGGATTTCTTCATGCGGGAGAAACCCAAACTTGCCGCCTTGGTATCCAGCTGGATTCAGCCGGGATATCATAAGCGGAGACTTTTCTCACTTTTGAGAGGACATCGGATGAAGTCAGTTTTGCAAAAAATGCTGAATTCTGATGAGTTTCTAAGTGAATTTGGAATTCGATCACTATCCAAATACCATCACAAGCATCCATATGCCATGAAGATCAACGGGGATATTCTATCAATCAGATATACACCCGGAGAGTCAGACACCCAGATGTTCGGAGGCAATTCCAATTGGAGAGGGCCTATTTGGTTTCCGATCAATTACTTGATCATCGAATCGTTGAAAAAGTTCGATTTCTATTACGGCGGGGACTTTTCCATCGAATATCCTACCGGCTCTGGCAATTACCTCACCATGGATTTGATCGCAAAAGAACTCTCCATGCGATGCATGAGTATATTTATGCGAAATGAGGAGGGTATCCGTCCAGTCTTTGGGACCAATGAAAAATTTCAAAAAGATCCACATTTCAAAGATTACATTCTTTTTTACGAGTATTTTCATGGAGAATCAGGCAAAGGTCTGGGAGCATCACATCAGACCGGTTGGACTGGTTTGGTTTCAGAGATGATTCATAAATATTACAAGGAAAGCGAAAAACTGTCAAATGCCACTACCACCTTATTTAGAAGCTAATCGCCTCGAAGCAGGATGTGATGAAGTGGGTAGAGGCTGCCTGGCCGGTCCGGTGGTAGCCGCTGCAGTCATCCTCCCTCAAGACTATTCCAATCATTGGATCAATGATTCCAAAAAACTTGAAAAGAAACAGCGGGAGGATCTAAGTATTGAAATCAAGGAAATGGCTATTTCCTGGCAGATTGCAGAAGCTTCAGTAGCCGAAATCGATCAAATCAATATTCTTAATGCCTCCTTCTTGGCTATGACCCGGGCTGTGGAAGGGCTCAGAATCAAACCTGAGTACTTGTTGATTGATGGTAATAGATTTCGAAGTACGTTGAAAATCCCGTTTTCCTGCATCATCAAAGGAGACGAAAAATTTGCAAACATCGCTGCCGCTTCAATCTTGGCGAAAGTATTTCGGGATAATTTGATGGAGCGTTTAGCTGAAGAATTTCCTCATTACTCTTGGGAGCGGAATGCGGGATATCCCACCAAAGCACATCGCTTGGGGATTGAAAAATATGGAGATTGCATCTGGCATCGCAAAAGTTTCCGCCTTTTAGCCGATCCATTCCAATTGGAGCTATAATTATTCGATTAAGCTGGTTAGTTAATAAATAGAAAAAAACCGGTGAATGGATGCACTCCCAATAAGTCTGACACTTATCGAGGATTATTCAAATCTCCGGTTTTTTTCAATTGAGCGATTAGCGCTTGCTAAGAAGACTCATGATTAATGAAATAATCAGAAGCACGATGAAAATGTAAAATATTATTTGAGCGATACTCGCGGCACCTGCAGCGATCCCCCCAAATCCGAAAATCGCGGCAACAATGGCAATGACTAGGAAAATTAGAATCCAACGTAACATAGTTTTATGGTTTTAGTGGAAAGATGCTTCTTTTAACCGAAAAAGTATGCCATCGCTTTTTAGGATGCTGATTAAAGGATTTTCTAAAATTCATTAAAAAAATCACCGATTATTGGGGATATTATTCCCCGATTCAACACAATTACCATCGGGTTTTTATCCAAGAATTCAAAGAAAAGCCGTCGAATGTTCTATCCGACGGCCTTTTAATTGATTTTATAGGGATCTATTTTTAATCTTCTTTCTGAAGTATTCTTTCAAACACAAGTTTCCCTCCTCCTCCGCCGGATTCAGAAATCGGTTCCAAAACCATTTTATTTCCAGCCAGTTCAAGGATCTTGGCTTCCCGCACTTGATTACCACTATAGATTTTCAGCACGTTGCCTTCCTTCAATTCAATTTTGGCATTTTTGACAACGATTTCACCATTGACCAGATCTGTATAACGAAGGCTGTCCTTGGAGACAAAATCGTAAATAGTATTTTCCAACCGTGATTTGATCTTGTAATCAAGATTAGCTCGCATAGCGGAATCGGATGTTTTATATTGAGGCGAATTTTTGACTCGCTCAATTCCGTCAAAATAAACAAGCTGCCATTTTCCAAGAATTTGTTGTAGCTGATCCTGAGGAATGCCTACAGCAATTGTAAATAAGAGGGAAAATATAAAGGATAAATTCATGCTGGGGTTTAGGCAATTATTTTGCCAAAAAAACAAGTCCAGCCAAAGCCCCTGGTCAACCTAATTAGTATGTAAAGTACCTAAGGAACAAGCGGTAAATCGGTTACTGTTGGATTATTTTACTGTTCAAAAAAGGCAACCATTCAGATGCCTGACGCTCAGCATATTCTGCCAGGAAGTACGCCAAATCCGGCTTAAAGGGGATAGTTCGAAGATCAAGGCCGGCATGCTCAGGAGATTTATCACCTTTGATCACATTACAGCGATGGCAGGCAGTGACCAGGTTTGTCCAGTTTGATTTTCCTCCTTTAGATCTGGGAACAACGTGATCAATTGTCAATTGTTTTTTGCTTCCGCAATATTGACATTCTCCTTTATCTCTGCGGAAAAGATTATTCCGATTCAGCAATACACCCCGGAAGGGAATATTTTTATACTGATTCAAACAAATTACAGCCGGATAATCAAAAGATACACTGACGGTTCGAATCTGATGAAATTCATAAGTGGTCAGGCAACTTGCTTTCTGTAAAAGTAAAAGTACAATAGCTTTCTGCGGGCTGATAACTGCCACAGGTGAATGATCCATGTTTAGTACCAATACTCTTTTTTCCATGCTACCCCAATATACTTCGAGATTCCAAAACGAGCTGTTTACCGGGAATGTTTTTTGCAAAAGTCAACCACTCATCAAAGTCAGAAACACGCATCTTATTATCCATCCACAAGACTTCTTCAGCTCCAAGATAGATGGCGTAGCGAGGTTCATCCTTTTTGGATTCGGTCAGGATCATGATGTCGCCCGGTAAAACCTCTTCGGCTGCGATCATTTTTCCTGGCAATTTCCCTGCCTTCCAAGCATAACCCGCAATATTAAAAATCAATGGAAAAGCCTGCTCTTCATCCAGCCCGAAAATACTTCTTCCTCCGGGTTGGAAAGGTGCATTGACATATTTAATAGCGATTTCCAGCAACTGATCCCGATCAGCCCGCAGGGCATGGCTTCGAACTGAACCCGTAAACCCAATATGATCGCGCCAGTTAAAAAGCTCTAAATCTGAAAAATGCAATCTACTCCCTGGCAAAAGATAATGGTGAGTTCCATTGTATTCGATGGCAGCAATTGGGCTAGTGACAATTTGATAATCATTCGTCAGGTATTTTTGATAGTCTGAAGGGGGGATTTCCTTCAGAAGCTTAGAAGGAATATAGCCACTATACCCGCTGTCTTCATGGAGAATTTTAAACCATTGCTGATCATTGCCCATCGTGAGTACTTGATAGCACTCACCAAACAAGAGCTGCGTCAACAAAGCAGAATCAAAAGTGGGTTGTTTGTACACCGGGAGGATAGTCTGACGACATATCCCAAAAACATCAGTTAAAGGCCATTCGCTGAATTTCTCTTTTTGCATCTTTTTCCTTCAAATCCTGTCGCTTATCGTGTGATTTCTTTCCTCTACCGAGTGCGATTTCCATTTTGGCAAGACCTCGGTCGTTGATAAATATACGAACTGGAATGATTGTTAAGCCTTTTTCCTGCGACTTAGTTTGGAGTTTTTCAAGTTCCCGCTTGCTTAGCAGTAGCTTTCGATCTCTTACTGCCACATGGTTATAGCTCGAGGCCATGGAATATGGAGCGATATGCATTTGTCGTACATAGAGCTCTCCATCCAGAAAAATACAGAATGATTCGGTGAGAGATACCTTTCCTTCACGGATGGATTTGATTTCGGTGCCTTTCAATACCATACCGGCGACATAAGTATCCACAAACTCAAACTGAAAGCTTGCTTTCTTATTCTTGATATTGATGATTTTATCAAATTTAGTATCCTTGGCCATTAATCAGAGTTTCATTTTGGCAAGCGGAGTCACATCGAGTGATGAAAACTCCCCCTTGAGATATTTATAATGAGCAGCCATGGCTATCATGGCAGCATTGTCGGTGCAATATTCGAATTTTGGAACATACAGATCCCATCCTTTCTGCAAAGCCAGTTCCGAAAGACTTTTCCGCAAACCTGAGTTGGCAGATACTCCACCTGCTATGGCTATTTCTTTAATTCCATATTCCGTTACTGCTTGCTTGAGCTTGATGATCAGCATCTGGATAAGCGAATGTTGAATACTGGCGCAAAGATCGGATAAATTTGCTTCGATAAATTTTGGATCTGCTTTCAATTGATCCCGAAGAAAATATAAAACTGCGGTTTTGATTCCACTGAAGGAATAATTCAATCCGGGCATCCGAGTGATCGGAAATTCAAATGCAGTGGGGTTCCCCATTTTAGCATAGTGATCAATCAAAGGACCGCCGGGATAAGGAAGGCCAAGCAGTTTGGCAGTCTTGTCAAAAGCCTCTCCCACGGCATCATCCTGCGTCTCACCGATCACAGTCATGTCCAGATGATCCTTGACCAAAACCAATTGTGTGTGGCCTCCACTGACAGTCAGACAAATAAATGGGAAACTGGGTTTTGGCTCTTCAATAAAATGAGCCAAAATATGTGCCTGCATGTGATTGACCTCAATCAATGGAATCCCCCTGGCGTATGCAAGAGCTTTGGCGAAGCTTACTCCCACCAGTAAAGAACCCATCAGTCCAGGTCCTCTGGTAAAGGCGATCGCACTCAGCTCATCCTTGCCTATACCTGCCGATAAAATCGCTTCCTGAACTACTGGGACGAGATTTTCTTGGTGAGCACGGGAAGCCAGCTCCGGAACCACACCCCCGTATTTTTCGTGGACTGATTGTGTCGCGACAATATTATTAAGTACTTTGCCGTCTTTAATTACAGAGGCTGAAGTCTCGTCGCAGGAAGACTCGATTGCTAGAATAACGATATTGTTGGTACCCATTGGAAAAGAACTCGAAAGTTACGGATTTTTTGCACAAAGCGTTTCGGGTGCTGGTCTGGCTGATCTTTTCTTTCCTGATGATGCTAATTGCAATAGCCCTTTGTCTTCAGATTAACAGCGTTCAAAACTGGGCCATTGACCAGGCCAGCGGATTTCTCAACAAGGGTTCAGAGTTCCAAATCGAAATCGGAAGGATCAAGCTAAACTGGTGGGATACCATTGAGCTTCAAGACGTCCTCATCAAGGATCATCGAGACAGTACCATGATTGCTGCTGAGTCTATCGTAGCAGACTTTGAGATTTTGAAATTGATCCCACCGGGTATACCGACTTTGGATCAAATCCGCATCAAATCCGCGGATCTTCACTTGCTCACACATGCCGGCGATTCGCAAATGAATATCAACAAATGGTTACGCGAATTAAACCTTCGCTTCGGAAGACGTTCATCTGGAAGAACCACTAGATTGGAAATAAAGCAGATTGAACTCCGAGACCTGGCATTTTCACTGGTTAATTTCAATAAAGATCCGATTTTGGTTGGCTTTGATTACAATCGAATCGAATTCAAAGATATCATCCTCAACGCTGAAAAATTCAATCTTGTCGGGGATCAAATCGATTTGGATGTCAAGATGCTTACCGGAATGGCGGTTAATTCTGATCTCAAAATCCAGGAACTCAAAACCAAGTTCAGCTATTCTTCTGAGTTTATGGAATTTGATCGGCTTACGTTAAAAACCAGTAACAGTACACTGAAGGATTACCTCCGTCTGGAATATTCTTCACCCGCTGCATTCTCAAATTTCAACGAAAAGGTTCTCCTGATCGCCAACTTGGAGGAGTCAAGTTTGGACTTGAGGGATTTGATGCTTTTCGCTCCTAACCTACCTGACATTGAGGATAAAATCTTCTTGTCCGGAAAAATAATCGGCCCGGTATCGAATCTGAAGTCCGATGAGTTTCTTATTCGGATGGGTGAAAAAACAGCGATTTTCGGCGCATTTGAACTGGACGGATTACCAGACATCCAGAATACCTACCTCAACCTCTCTTTAAAAAACTCGGTGCTGCTCGCGAGGGATCTTGCCCCGTATTTACCTGAAAACGTTGAAAAGCAAATCAAAAAATTCAACACTATCAGATTTACCGCGGACTTTGTGGGCTATATCAATCGATTTACCACCAATGGCGAATTCAAAACGAGTATCGGAGACCTCTCTGGAAGGATCAATTATGACTTGATTGATGATTTACCAAGTATTGTCTCCAAAATCTCCGTAAATAATCTGGACATCGGCACCATTGCGGAAAACAAGGATTTGCTCCAGAAAGTCAGTCTTAGTGGAAATGTAAATGCCAAGGGAAACAACCTTGAAAATCTTCTACTCGATATCAACGCCACAATCTCCAAGCTGGGAATCAAAAATTACAATTACACCAATATCACAACCAACGCAACTTATGGATTGGAGCTGTTTAGAGGATATCTCAATGTAGCAGATCCCAACCTCAAATTGACGGCTTCTGGACTTGTGAATCTGAGGGAAACTACCGACTCTGTTCGCTTAAATCTTGCAATTGACAGTGCGCTGACGAATAATCTGAATCTAACTGACAAGCTTAATTTCATCAGCGGCAATCTCAATATCGATAGCAGGGGAATAAAAATCGATGACATTCAGGGGATCGCAAAAATCCAAAATCTAAAGCTGGGCTACGAAGACCGCTACCTGGATCTGGGTGATTTCTTTTTCCAATCCTTGTTTGCAGGTGGGACGCGTACACTTTCACTCAATTCAGATTATCTGGTGGCTGCTGCTTCCGGTCAGTTTAACTTAGAACAGATGTTTAGCGATCTACAGATTTTGGTAGATCAATATGCTTCTATTCTATTGAATAAGGAGCAGCCCATTGCCGATCTCGAAAGGAATTTTTCGGAAACTTATAATCTGGATCTGAATGTGAGATTGATACATGTCAATCCTATCCTTCAGCTTTTCGAGCCAGACTTGAGCATCTCCCGCAATACAATCCTGGAAGGGGCATTCTACCAGACTCCAGAAAACACCATTTTCAACATCTTCGCCAGTATTGACACCATCAGTTACCAAGGTAAAAGTGCTTTTGCAACTAATATTGACTTTAATACCTCTAAATTGATTAACAGCGAGGATATTCTCGCCTCTTTTTATGTTTTCTCCAGAAAGCAGCAATTGAATCAAACACTTACTTTTGACAATCTGGGCTTTGAAGGAATATGGAATGAGAATCAATTGGATCTGGATTTCTCCCTTGATCAGAGTCTTACTCAAAGCGCTGCCAGAATCAATGCCACTGCCAGGTTTTCCTCAGAAAATACGCAATTGGCCTTTGCTCCCTCTTCCCTGAAAGTTCTGAATCGGGAATGGACCTTTGATGATGAAAACCTCATCACCATCGTTCCTGATCAATTGACTTTTAAAAATGTTAAAGTATTCAATCAGGATCAGTCGATCGCTTTGGAGGGGGCAATGGGTACTTCACCGGATGACGTATTGAACCTCAATATCAACCAAGTCAATATTGACCTGCTGAATACACTTCTTCCTCAGGATTTTGATGGCGTGGCCAACGGCTCAATTACCTTCAGGCAAATGTTCGAGGAGCCTTCGATAGCTGGAGAGCTGAGCATGGATGATTTTGAGATTAATCAGTTTCCGATTGGAAATCTCCAAGCAGACTTGAATATGGGACCGGAGGAAATCTTACTCTCATTGACCAATACACTGAATGGAACCAAGTCTATCGATATCAATGGTATAATCGGCTTGCCTGAGCAAACTTTGGACATGAATGCCCGACTGACCCAGGCTAACTTGGTCATCTTCGAACCTTTCCTTTCTAAATACATCTCAAAATTGGGTGGTACGGTGACAGGAAATATCAAAATCGGAGGAACCACCAAGATCCCTGAACTGGATGGCCGTGGAAGGATCAATGATGGATTGGTCACGGTAAATTATCTAAACACTTCCTATACACTCAACGGGAATATCCTGTTCAAACCTACCCAGATCAGCCTACAGGAAGTGAGCTTGAGAGATCCTTTCAATAATATTGCTACCCTCAGCGGTGGCATCAATCATCGTGGATTTAGCAATATCTTCATCGATATCAGCAGTAGGTTGAATGATTTCCAGGTTTTGAATACAACCGAGAAAAACTCCGATGTTTTTTATGGTACCGCATTCGTCACCGGCACAGTGGACGTCAGAGGCACGACAACCAACTTAGATGTCAATGCAAATGCCACCAGTAAGCCCCAAACCAGAATTTATATCCCCTTGGCAAGTGACAATTCCCAAACTCAGGAGGACTTTATTCATCTGATCAATATCCGGGATACAGTTAGAATCCAGCAGATAGCTGAGGACATCAATCGACTGGATATCGAAAATATCAGAATGAATTTTGTGCTTGACGTGACCCCGGATGCCTATACAGAGATTATTATAGATCCCAAAACTGGTGAAGGGATCAGCGGAAGAGGATCTGGCGTCCTGACAATGAACATTGACACACAAGGTAATTTTAGTCTCAACGGAACCTATGTCATCAGTGAAGGAGAATACAATTTCTCTCTTTACAATGTGGTAAAGAAAAAATTCAGCATCAGACCAGGTGGCAGAATTACCTGGTATGGGGATCCTTACCAAGGCGTGATGAACCTGACTGCTGTATACACCGAAAATGTGTCAATTCAACCCTTACTGACCACCACACCCGGCTCCCCTGCCGAAACCACTACCAGCAGAAGATATCCTGTGGATGTCATCATGAATCTAAATGGCGAGTTACTCTCACCGGATATCACTTTCGGGTTTGATTTTGATGAGTTCCCCTCCAGTGGAGAGGTGCAGACTACTATTTCTGCTTTCCAAAATCGAGTCGCAAATAATGAACAGGAAATGAATCGGCAGGTATTCTCAGTGATCATGACACGAGGATTTTCGCCGGAGGGACAGTTTGTAGGTTCCTCCACGATTTCTTCAAGTTTGGGTCAGCTCCTTTCTTCTCAACTCAACAACTTTCTCGGCCAGGTGGATAAAAACCTTGAGGTGAATTTTGACCTCGCTTCTTTGGATCAAAGTACGCTTGAAACCTTTCAGCTGAGTGTGGCCTATACTTTCCTGGATGGGCGTCTTCGCGTATCCAGAGATGGGGGCTTTACCGACAATCAAGGAAACGCCCAAGCAGCTTCAATTATCGGTGACTGGCAGGCAGAATATTTAATCACGGCAGACGGAGTATACCGGATTCGGATTTTCAACCGAAATAATTTCAATACCTTCACCTCCCTGTCTCTTTCCAGAAATGTGGCAACCTACGGCGTCGCTTTCTCCCAAAATGTCTCATTCAATTCATTTTCGGAACTTTTCAAAAAAATCACGCAGGGGAAAAATGAAAAGTTACGGATCAATGATTCGGATGATTTCTTAAGGTACCAATACAATGATCAGGAGCGCTGGAGCCCCATCGATTTAAAACCTTTGGAAAATCACATGGACTCAGTCTATCTCAATCCGCCTGCACCGATTGCCGAACCTGACTCCATCAGAAGAAAAAAGAATTTGAAACAATTGAGGTAATTGATCACTTTTTAAAAGAAAAACCCATGAAGAAAGTTACTTTATTTTGGTTTAGAAGAGACCTCCGACTTGAAGATAATACCGGGCTTTATTATGCCCTCCAGCAGGAAGAAAACGTGCTGCCCATATTCATTTTTGACAAAAACATTCTGGATAAGCTCGAAGACAAAGCAGATGCACGTGTGGAATTTATCCACGATCAGGTCCAGCGACTGCGCAGAGAGCTAGAAAACAAAGGAAGTTGCATCCTGGTGAAGTATGGAGAACCAGTGGACATTTTTAAAAAGTTGATGGATGAGTACAAAATCCAAGGCGTATATACCAATCGGGACTATGAACCTTATGCAAAAGAAAGAGACGAGAAAGTGGATAAATTACTTTCTGAAAAAGATATTCCGTTTCTGACTTTCAAAGATCAGTTAATCTATGAACCCGGAGAAATCTGCAATACCTCCGGGGAATTTTATAAGGTCTTCACCCCTTTTAGTAAAGTATGGCTCAAAAAATTCAAGGAAGATAAAATCGAGCCACTCTCCTATTTTCATTGGAAAAATCTTCTTTCCTGCGATCCCATGGACATTATCTCCTTGGAAGAGATGGGATTTGAACATACCGATATCAAGATTCCTCCGCGGACGCCAGATGAAGAGATTATCGAAAATTACGATGAAACCAGAGACTACCCTGCAAAGGAAGGAACCTCTCGGATGGGGATCCACTTGAGATTTGGAACAGTCTCTATCCGTGAACTCGCGCTAAAAGCCGCCGAATTGAATGAAACTTACCTGAATGAGCTCATCTGGCGGGAATTCTACATGATGATCCTGGCGTTCAGTCCCAAAGTTGTTGATAAGGCATTCAAACCCGCCTACGATCAGATCCCCTGGCGAAATGACGAGGATGAATTTGAAGCCTGGTGTCAGGGAAAAACTGGCTATCCCATCGTGGATGCAGGAATGAGGCAATTGAATCAGACCGGGTACATGCATAATCGGGTTCGAATGATAGTTGCTTCTTTTCTCACGAAGCATCTCTTGATCGATTGGAGATGGGGAGAGGCTTATTTTGCCAAAAAACTTTTGGACTATGAATTATCATCTAACAATGGAGGCTGGCAATGGGCGGCAGGTACCGGAACAGATGCACAACCCTATTTTCGCGTCTTCAATCCAGAGTCACAAACTGAAAAATTTGACAAGGACCTTGAGTATATCAAAGAATGGGTTCCGGAATATGGCAGCGATGAATATCCGGATCCAATAGTAGAACATAAATCTGCAAGAGAAAGAGCAATCGAAACTTATAAATCAGCAATCAACTCATGAACATCGGCGATCGAGTAAGACTACTTCACGGCAACGAAGAAGGTACCGTCAGAAAAATATCCTCAAGTGGCAGGATTGAAGTAGAGATTGAGGACGGTTTCATTATTCCGGTCATGAAAAATGAATTGGTGCTGGTAAATGAGACCGAAGAAAAATATTTTGGATCTAAGGCTCTCGAGCAGCCAGCGGTTGACACTCCCACCCCGATTTCCGCCCCAAAAGACCAAGGGCTTTATTTGGCATATCTTCCCATCAATGATCAAAGTCTAAGTCTATACCTGATCAATGACAGTCATCATGCCTATCTGGGACATGTTTCGGAAGTATTTGGAGGAAATCACCGAACCCTTTTTGCAGATAAACTCCAGCCAGGTGATGCCAAAAAATTTGATGATCGATTGCTCAAAGAAATGGACGAATGGCCGGCATTTCTTCTTCGATTTATTCCCATTCAGCAAAAACTCGAAAAAGCCATCGCTCCTTTTGAGCGGCAAATCCGGATGAAGCCCACGCAGTTTTTCAGGCATCTCAGCAAAGCACCAAGACTGGATAAAAACGCCTATTTGTTCTCAATGGAACAAACTACCAAAGAACTTGACATCCGCGCTCTGAATGAGGATCTACAGAAATTGGAAAGCAAACCTAGCCTCCCAAATACCAAAAGGCCACCTGCATCCATTGACTTACATATCGAAAAACTGGTGACGGACTCTTCCAAAATGAGTAATTCTGAAATACTGAGGATACAACTTGCCACCTTCGAAAAAAATCTGGATCAGGCTATAGCCACTGGGATGGATCAGATTACATTCGTCCACGGAATCGGAAATGGGGTACTTCGAAAAGAAATCCACAGTCGATTAAGTCAAATCCAAAATATTAAGTACTTTCAGGACACACAAAAAGATAATTGGGGCTACGGAGCCACACTTGTTCGAATCTCTTAACCCATGCGTGGCAGTCTTTCCCCCGTTTTTCAAGCCTTTGAGCAGCAGTTTTTTGAAGCAAAGGATCTTTTTTTGGTTTTGGGCAAGCAGATCAAATCCAAAAAAGCGATAGCACTTTCGGGAAAAATGATCTTTTTGGAAAGCTACGCCGAACTCTTGGCAAAGGTCCATTACCAACAGGAAGGTTTGGAATTTGACATCTTTTCTGATTTCATCAAATTCAAAAAAAACCTCCAGAAAATCCACCATTTCAAACTCGTGGAAAAAAGACTCCTGGAGCAGGAAATGCAAACCGGACTCACTTTCGGAGGCTTTCGGGAATTTCTAGAGAAGCACAAAAAACAACTTTACATCCAGACCTTTGACATGGTTGTCAGCAGCACTTTGAAATCCTGGGAAGATTTTTATCTAAAATCCGAAAAGGCAAGCCGGGGTATTAAGCCGCTGATGATCACCACTGCCATCAATCAGATCGTTCAGGAAGAATTAGAATATTTCGGGATTGATGCCAAAGGCAAAATGGATAGCACCGTCCTGAAGGATATTTTTGAAGGGCTGCGCAAGATCATTATTTTCGAAAATCTTCTTATCCATCTGGGTTTTAGGTCAATTTTTATAGCCTCGATCCATCTGGAAATTGAAGAATTGAAAAACAATCTTAAGCCTTGGTACTCCAATCATCTAACCCTGCAGTCGCTCACCAGCTACCTAGCTGAGCAGCAGGAGGTGTCCAAGAAATATCTGAAATGGGCCAAAGAACTCAAGGAAGAACATAAAGCCCTTTCCTTGCAAACTGAAAAACAGGCAAAGACATTATTCCAGAAAATTCTAGCCTGAAATAGGAAAAACTGGAAAAACCCCCAAAAAAGTTGAATTTTCAAGAGGCTCTCCTTTTTCAGACTTCAATCAAATCTTTGAAAGTGCATTTGCCAAGTCTTTTTTCAAATCCTCAGCATCTTCTATCCCCACACTGAGTCGGATCAAAGAATCCACAAGTCCAACTTTCTCGCGATCCTCTTTAGGGATACTTGAATGGGTCATGGTGGCCGGATGACCGCAAAGCGACTCCACCCCACCCAGGGATTCTGCCAAAGCAAATAATTTGAAACTTGCCATCACCTTATGAGCATCCTCCAATCGATTTCCTACCAAGGAGAACGAAATCATGCCCCCAAAGTCACGCATCTGTGATTTGGCAACTTCATGATTAGGATGATCTTCGAAACCTGGCCAATATACTTTTTTGACCTTCGGGTGATTTTTGAGGTAGGCTGCAATGGTCTTTCCATTCTGTGAGTGACGCTCCATCCGTAGATGCAGGGTCTTGATTCCACGCAGAACCAAGAAACAATCCTGAGGGCTGGGCACTGCACCGCATGCATTTTGAAGAAACCTCAGTCTCGAAGCCAATTCATCATCATTGAGAACTAACGCCCCCATCACTACATCCGAATGTCCTCCAAGATATTTGGTCACCGAATGCATCACAATATCTGCACCCAGATCCAAAGGATTTTGAAGGTACGGAGAAGCGAAGGTATTATCCACTGCCAGAATCAAATTGTTCGCTTTAGTGATTTTAGACATACCCCTCAAATCGATGATATTCATCATGGGATTTGTAGGGGTTTCAACCCAGATCATTTTCGTGTTGGAATTGATATAAGGTTCGATATCTGCCGGATTCCGCATTGGCACAAAATGAAATTTGATGCCATATCGCTCAAAAACTTTGGTAAAAAGCCGGTAAGATCCTCCGTAGAGATCGCTGGTAGAGATGATTTCATCGCCCGGATTAAAAAGCTTGACAACCGCATCGATTGCTGCCATCCCTGAAGAAAAGCAAATCCCCTGTTTGCCATTTTCAATTGCTGCCAGATTATTTTGAAGTGCAGTGCGCGTTGGGTTATGGGTCCGGGAATATTCATATCCATTATGATCTCCAGGTGACTTCTGTACATAAGTGGAAGTCTGAAAGATGGGAGTCATGATGGCTCCTGTAGAGGGATCCGGCTCAACACCGGCATGGATGGCTTTGGTACCAAATTTCATTGAATATTCCTTTTAAAATTTTTAAACTCAGTGCTGGCGATTTAAGGTTAAGGGTGTAGAATCGCCAATTTCGGTTATTTACAAGCTCAGGAAGGGGATAATGAACTTTTTGGTTTAAAGATGTGCAAAAAGAACAGAATAGTCAAGCCAGTTTTTTTAAGGGAGAAAAGGATCCTTTAAATCCTTACAACAAACGTAACTATCAAGCTAGCTGGTTGGGTGATGTGAAAGTCTTTCACATGCCTCTAGCTGATACTATTGTCCTTTATAATTCGCTCTTAAATGGCTATCTCAAGAGGTACATTTTTCCATAACCCTTTTTAAAGGCTTTATCTCCGGCAGTAGGCCTATGTTCCATAAATTGACCATTCTTTCGGATCAAAACCCGATAAATGTAGACACCATTTGCAAGTTGATCCCCGTACTCATCCTTGCCATCCCAGGCATATTCGGTGATATTATTTCCGATTCGAATCGGACCAAGCTCGTTTTGAAGTATTTCCCGGACCACTTTGCCAGTCACGGTCATGATCTGGATTTTGATCTCATCAGGCACTTCCATACCTGTGACTGTAAACACAAATCGGACACTGGTGCTAAATGGATTTGGGTAAGGGTAGAAATTTGTAATCTGGGACTCATTGATCACTTCAAACTGAATCTCATACGGTTGCTCAGAGTCCTCATTGGTAATTCTCAAGGTATATAATCCATCTTCCAATGGCCCCGGAATCAGGGTGACTTTGAAGTCTGAGTCTTCCGAAGCCGGCGTCCAGGTCAGATTAGGATTAGAAAAATTGATTCTGGAGAAATTACAACCCTCGCAATTTTGCTTGAGAAAAATCTCCATCCCGATGGTGTCCTTTTTATATAAAAGGGTTTGGTCGTTTTTGAGCAAAGCAGTGATCATGACATTTGGGGAGACTATATCCCCATCCATAATGTAAATACCGTCAAAATTCACATCCAACAAGGACTTGGAATTATCCCCTTCGACCAAGAAATAAGCCCCCATATCCACCTGGTTATTTCGGAATGTTTGCTCACGTTGGATGTTAGGATTTGCAAAAATCTCCAGACGATTCTCACCTGCTTTACCTTCAGAATTGAACTCGATTGTGAAATCAAAAGCTTCTCCTGCCTTTAATGCAGGGAATTTTTTGGAAAAATTTTCCAATTTTCTCCCTGGAATATGGGTCAGCTTCCAATCTACTTGGATTGAATCTCGAAAATCATAAGCGGAAACGTTTTTGAATTGCAATTCAAGTCTGCCGGTTTGTCCTTCCCTCAGGGCCACCTGATCGCGTGCTGATTTCAATATCAACACACCCTCAGGAACACCACTGTAATTTACCTGCCAGTTGTCCAACTGAGCAGGAGCGGTAGAGTTGGGATCATCCATCGAATAACGTAGTCTCAGGTAAGGATAGCTGGCAGAAGAAATGAAGGACAAGTCAATTTCAGTATCTAAAACCTGCGGCATCAAAATATCCTCTTCCCCATTCTCCTTGATCCCGATAATATCAAAGGCAGTGTGTTCCTGTTCATCGATCCAGGTTTTGGCCGTAACATTTTGAAAGAATCTCTCCCAATGAGCGGCAGGACCTATTCTGGGAGTCAAGATCATCCCTGAGGTCAAATAACCGGTTAGATCTGTATCAAATGAAAGCGTCTGCTGACGTGGTGGTACTTGCAAGTTTTTATTTCCTACGATTTCAATAGCTTCTCCCGGACGCATTCCTTTGCGGCCATATAGGATGTATGGATCTCCGTTTTTCAATGCCCGCAACGTAGCCTCAGAAGCTCCGAATTCTTTCAATTTCTGAATTGCTATATCCGGCCAGGATTCGAAGGTGACATTCCCTACTGAAAAAATCACAACATAATCCCCCTGCTTCACATTGTTCACAAAATCGATCAACATGGTCTGGCCCGGAGTCGTGATCCATGCATTTTGGATACTTTGAATTAACTGAGGAACACGTCCACAGGCACGTGAATCAAGAATATCAAAACCCGGAACCGGAATAGGCAAATACGGCATTAAACTTTTTTGCTCAATGGTAACCAAACCCAATGATCCATTGGGACATAGTCGGCTATTGGCATTATTGACATTGTCCAGGATCTGCGGGATCTGATTCAGATAAAACTGGGTATTTCTAAAAGAAAGTGAATCCACTCCTGCTCCTACTGTAAATACTTCTATCCCAATCTGCTTTTCCAGGTATTGCCAGGATTGCTTGGCAGAATTGTATTTCAAATTCGTCAATTGATTTTTTTCCAGCTGAGGCACAGTGCGCTGAGTCCAACCGTTTGGTCCACTTGGAATGAAGGAAAATGATGAAGTAGTCCAGGCGTCTGTTTCGCCGGGCTTCGCCTCTTGAAATCTTATCCGCCAATAAAATGTGAGTGTATCACCTGTTTCTGGCAAAGTAACGGGCCATTCAGCAAGGCCGCGGGTAGTGATCCGGATTTCCTTTCGAAAGGCGGAATTGAAAGTGGAAGCACTGTCCAACTGTAGGATGACAGTTCGATCTTCCACAATTTTCCCAGGTACCTGGGCAATCAAGGTCACATTTGGAGTACTCACTATTCCAAAGTCCACCGGTACCAGATTCAAGGGCCCACTTAGTGGTATGAATTTCGAAATGCTCACTGCATTATTTGCGAAAGTCATCTCATCCACACTTTTGTTGGAATTGGCTTCGAGGAAAAAGTTGTTTTCCCCAGCTGAATTTAAGCCGGTATTTGGAATGGTAAACTGGATCGTATCTACCCGGGCTATGTAAGGAATTTTTACTTCTGGATATGGAATGGAAGTTCCATCCGGCAACTGACGGCTGATTTTGTAGGAAATCGAATCCATATCTACCCGTCCGATATTGCGAAGCACGAAGGAAAGTTTCAAACTATCAGACAAGACCGAAAGCGGTTGTTCATCAAAACTTTCGACAAAAACTTCCGCGGTATTCAAACTATAATCTGCCTTATCAGCGGGGAAAATCCTCAGTCCTGGATCACCAAACGTGATCATTTGCTCCATGTGGGAAACATTCAAAGCCCCCAGTCCATAGCGTTCGATAAATTTCTTCTCTGCTTCCATTTTGACCTCCCCGAGGGTTCGATAGATCATGCTACTATCAGCGAAGGCTGTCTGATAAAAAGTATCGGAATATCTCCTCAAATACACATCCACTCCGATAGATGAATTTGAAAGCACCGCGGCAGCTCCCTTGCGCGGGGTGATGACCCAATCTTCTCCCTGTGTATAAACCGTACCAAAAGCACTTCCATAATCACACCCATTGAAAAGCATGACTGGATATTTTCCACGATTCTGATAGTTCAGCGTGGGATCAGAAGCAAAGCCGATTTCTATATCAATTATAGTCGGCGCTCCATGTCCGAAGAAAGTCACCATGGATCTGCCTTCGTTTAGATCACCCGTGATATCGATGACTTCAATTACAGAATTGGAACGCTTGCGGTAAGTGGTCACATTTCCTCCCAAAAATGGTCCCTCAGCAATATTTTTGAAACCATTCAGCCAAGCGAAATAACGATCCAACTCGAATTCAGAAACACCCCCGCCCAAATGAATCATTTCTTTTTGCCAGGGTTCAGAAATTCCGACCGCATCTTTTTCGATCGCTTTTTCCAAATAATCCGCAAGCTGCTGAGCATTTTTGGCAGGGATCCTTCCTACTCCCATTGCAGGCGCATTGGGAAATTGAGGATCTAATCCCTTTGTATAAATATTGTCAGAAAATGGATAGCCCCCCACGGGGATCAGATCCTGAAATGAAAATGCACTGGGATTATTTCTGTAGAAATAGGTAATACCTCCAACTCTTGAAGTGGCATAAATTGCCAGTCCTCTGCCGGGCAAAAGCAGATGGGAAGGCTTATGAACAGGATAGTAGGTTCGTAAAAACTCGAAAATCGCCAATGGGGAATTCTCCCCGTAAGAAAATTGATTGACCAATTCATCCACCCGGACCACCAGCGTATCAAATCCTCCACCTTCCGGTGAAGCCCGATGTGCTGCATAAGATTGAATTGGATTTGGATATTGCGTGCTTGGTTTCTCCAGATTCGGATGACTCAGGATGATGTAATTCGCAGGCTGAGCCAATAAATTTCTAAATCTCAGCGGTTCTAGTTTGGATATGGGAATGATGGACTCCTGATTCTGAATCCAAATCTTACTGGAGTCTCCCGGCACTGCTGCTCTAAAAGCCAGATTCTGTCCTGAACCGGTAAAGCGGATTCGTTCAGGATTGAGGGGATCCAAAATATCCATTCCGGTATAGTTTCCCGTGAGTCCGGCAAGCTGAATGCGCTGATTGCCCGGTGGCAAAATGAACAACTCACTGGTGAAATTACCTGAACTCACATTTTTTGGAAAAACAAGTTGTGCATAAGCCACAGAGATATTATCAGATCCCTCCTGACCTGCCGATTGAATCCCGATCACAATGCTTCCGTCCGCATTAAAATCACTCATCGCCAAGTCCAAAACGACTTTAGGATAATTGAAAAACTGAAAGTTGATTGTCCCTACGACCCGTTGTGAAGCGGCTGTCTTTCCTGCAAGAATCCGGGTTATGTGATTATTGTAAGATCTTCCTACCAAGCCAATTTCCAATTTGGCTGTACCTGTAGAAGGGACCGAACCTACACCGGGAAAGCTGATTTGTCTTGTTGCTCCTTTACTGATGACAGAACTCATCCAACCTTGCCCCACGTCATATTTGGAGAGTCTAAACTCAAATGCATAACCCTGGCCAAGTGAATATTGCTCCGAGAAAACCTGAAACCGCTCGCTGCGATACTGGCTGAGCAGCGGGAGGCTGGTTTCAGGTGCAGACCGTTCGGCCATTCTTTTGCCAGCCTGGCCGGGCGATACAGTCAGGAAGAAAGCTGTGGTATCTGAATGGGTGTTGAAATAAGGATTCGGGATTGAATCAAAATCCGAGTACAGTAATTTGTCCAGAGTCCCATCATTCTTATACCCGTAGAAATCGATGAAATCATTAGAATCAAACTTTCCGTCATTTCCTCCCTCAATGTGAATAGCCACTTCTTTCCCGCGATGAAAAAGTCTGATTTCTGCAGGATTTAAGCCATTAATGTTTATGCCCGAACTGCTGAGCGCCGCTGCGGATATCCGATGAATCCCATTGGTGGCAGTTGGGATCTTATAATAGGTCTGATTGTAATTGTACCAAGGACTTTGCTGGGCAAAAACAGATCCGATGAGCATCAACCAACAGGATACTATAAAAGTTAGCTTCTTTCTCATTGATCTTCCTTCATTTTTGCTTTTCTGAAATCCGGTGCCAGCCTCTCCAGACTTACCTTCACCGAAAACACATGGGAATAGGGCGTCTCGGACACATTCCCGATATCCGTGAGTGCATAGTCAATCTGAAAGCGCTCACTTAAGAATACTCCTATACCCATACTTGGCTGAAAATTTAAACTTTTACTCCCATCAAAGTCTTTGATGTACTGAAAATTTCCCAGACCTGCCCGGAGAAATGCCGTATTTTGAAATCCTGCCTCCAATCCGAATCTGGGATCAATACTTATAAATTCACTACTGATCACCGTATTTCGATTGCCATCAAAAGTCATATCCAAATCAAGAGCAGTAAGTAGACTGAAGTCCTGACCCAAGCTCCAGCTATAAGAAATGCTGGGAATTGCTCTCGGAAGGGTGAGTTCCACAGAATTGATGGGGATCTCATTATTGGTCTGCGCATAGATCTCCCGAACCAACTCAGCATTGTGAGACCAAGAATTGAAAGTCGTCGTGATGTCTCGGAGCATCAGTCCAAGAGTAAGTTTCTCTCTGCTGTACAAAGCCCCCACATCCAAGCCAAACCCCCATGCTTGAGCGAATTTGCCCACATTCCGGTGAATTACTTTTGCATTTGCTCCTACTTTCAGATGCTTTGATACTTGCCTGGCATAGCTCAGAAGCAAGGCATAATCGGCTGCATTGAAAAATTGGATGTTATTGTAATTCAAGGCACCATTGGCATCGTAAAGAAATCTTGTATCCGGAATATCATCCACTCCGAAACGGATTAGAGAAACAGCGACCTGACTTTCACTTTTAACTGGAGTGGTAAAGCCCAGATAGTCGTACTGTGCAATTCCTGCAAAATATTCAGAGTGCATCAAGCTAAACTCATACTTATGCTGGATATCCATCAAGGCCGCCGGATTCCAATACGCTGCTGTCACATCCTTCACAGCCGAGACTTGCGCCCCGCCCATGCCCAATGCCCGAGCCCCCACTCCTATTGATAAAAATTCATTCGAATACTTTGGAGCTAAAACCTGCCCGAAAGCTAATCCCCCTCCAATCCAAAACTGGATAATGAGCGGGAGAAAAATACCAACACTAAGCTTTCTGTTTTTCACGAATCCAAAATAAACCAAAATCACTCAGCTAATTAAATCAGAACTGAAAATCTTCCAATAATATCTAAATAGTCTTCTTTTTAAAAGGAATTGTGAGGATATACGAATCAACCTGGCTATGGGAGCAGATGGATCATGTTATTTAAGCTTATAAAATTTTTAAATTAAGAGACCTCCAATACCTTTCAGTTATTTAGTAGAGATTCAAGACTTATCCAACAAAATCTCAAAATCCGATTGAAAATCTGTACGCTACCGTACACAAAAATGTACGCAATCTAGCAGTTGAATAGATTCGAAATGCCTTCAATTACAACCAATAATTATTTTTTTAGAATAGCATAAATTTTCAAAATATGCCTCAAATAAGGCTATAAGCAGGTTTTGTAGCAGAAAATCCCTTTCTCGTGACTCTTGACGGCAAGGAATTAGGTTATACAAGGTACTTTGGTAAAGATTGGTATCATTTTTCTCTAAGAAGAAGCATGGGAATACGAAATTTCCATCCTAGAAATAAAAATCACCTCACAATGAATGTCGCCAACACACAGATCCAAATGCGTAAAGGACTACTTGAGTTTTGCGTATTGCATATCATTTCCCGAGGCGAGGTCTATACTTCAGATCTGATTGAAGAGCTTACTCAAGCTCAAATGATCGTAGTAGAGGGGACACTCTATCCTCTGCTCAACAGATTGAAGTCTGCCGAACTCGTTGAATACCGCTGGGTAGAGTCGGAGTCCGGCCCACCCCGCAAGTATTACTCCATTACCGAATTAGGAAGGGAATTTCTCAGCACCCTATCTGAGACTTGGTCTTCTTTGGTCAATTCCACTCAAACAATCACCGCTAAGAATTGAAATAATGGATTCAAGGGTAAGAAATGAATGAGCGATCGACCAAAAGCCCGGTCATTTCACCTGAATAAAAACGACACACAAATGAAAAAGACGATAAGCATAAACATCAGTGGAATCTTATTCCACATCGAGGAAGATGGATACGATCAGCTCCGAAAATACCTGGATGCGATCAATGCCCACTTTTCTTCCTATTCTGACAATCAGGAGATCATTTCTGATATCGAAAATCGCATTGCTGAGATTTTCCTAAGTAACCTCAAAAACAACAAACAAGTCATCACTGCTGAAAACGTGGAAAAACTCATCGAGAAGATGGGAACCATCGCGGATTTTGCAGCTATTGAAGAGGAGAAATCTGAGGATTCAATCCACTCTGAAAAAGAACCGAAAGACGAGGATTACTACCGCTATGTCACTCCGCCGAATGCGGAGCAAGGTGGGTATAAGAAACTTGTCCGCCTGGAAAACAAAAAAATACTGGGTGGGGTATGTGCAGGGATTGCTCACTATTTCGCCATAGATCCACTATGGACCCGTCTGATTGCTATTCTATTGCTCTTCAGTGGCAATTTGAAATTCAATCTCGGACCGTTGAACATCCTGCCATTTGATGACTTTAGGATGAACCTAAGCTTCGGCTTATTTGCGGTCATTGCCTACATCGTACTATGGATCATCCTGCCTGTCTCCTACGAAGTCACTGAGGATAAAAACATCAAAAAACTCTATCGAAATCCAGATGACAAAGTACTTGGTGGAGTAGCCAGTGGACTTGCTGCTTATTTCAATTTTGAAGTAATCTATATCCGTTTGGCATTTGTCCTTTTGATAGCAGCCGGCGGCTCAGGCATCTTGATCTACCTGATCTTGTGGATCATCACTCCAGTGGCAAGCTCCATCACCGAACGCATCCGGATGAAAGGTGGAGAAATCACTTTGGACAACATCGACTCCACATTGAAGGAAAACCGCAATCCAAGTCCGGTTATGCCAGAATCCAGAACCAAAACCATCTTGCTGACTCCATTCAGAATCTTGGGTCAGGTAATCGAAGCTATCGGAAGTGCACTTGGACCTTTGGGTAGATTCTTTCTGAATGTGATCCGGGTGATTTTCGGGCTCTTGGTCTTCTTCATCGGGCTCTTCATTACTGTCGCACCGATTATTCTACTCTTTGTCTATTTTGGTTTGGTTAGCAATGATGACTTTGTCGTGCTGATGGCAGATTTTCCATTCGAACTATTCAGTGATTTGATACCTGTATGGTTGATTTTGGGAGCTTCATTTCTTTTGATCATCCCAGGAATTATCATCATCATGCTTGGCTTAAGTGTATTAGCACAAAAGAATCTCATTGGAAGCAGATTCGGGCTAGTAGCATTGGGACTCTGGTTGCTTTGCGTAGGTATTTGCGCCTTCCAAATCCCTTCCATCGTCGTACAGTTTAAGGAGGAAAATTGGTATAAAACCGAAGAAGTACTGCCTATTACCGGCAATACCATGATTCTTCAACTCAATCCGATCGGCGAGGAGCCTACTTTCAACTCAGTGAATCTGAAAATTGAAGGAACTCCAAATAACCAAGTGGTGCTTCGAGAAGAATTTTTCTCAAGAGGCAAAACCAAGGCTCAAGCCATGGAAAACGCAAAAAATCTAGGTTACAATTATACCGTAATGGATAGCTTGGTGATCTTTGATGAGGGATTTGAAATCAAATCCATGGATGTCTTTAGGGATCAGAAGTTGAACTTAATATTGCAGGTTCCTTATGAGAAGCCTTTCATCATGGATCGTTCACTTCTGGAAATCCTTCGAAATACGATCTACAGAAATGGATTCCGCTCCTCAGACCTTTCAGCGAGTACCGTTTGGATGTTTAATGAAAAAGGTTTGATCTGCCTCAACTGCGAGCGGGAATCCGACAATCAGGAAGAGGAGACCGAGAAATCCAGCATGGACACAACTGGATTCTCCAGGGAAAAACTGGATAGTTTGCAGCAGATCCAGTATCGGGATACGGTTACCGTAAATCAATAATCAAGAAGCGCTCCATGGAGCGCTTCTTTTTTTGTATATTCTGGCCTAAACCCAAACCCCATGGATGTAACCATAAAATTTTTAGGTGGAGCCAACACCGTTACCGGATCAAAATATTTAATCGACCTAGGCGAATTTGAATTTCTCGTAGACTGCGGGCTATTTCAGGGTAGAAGAGAGCTTCGGGAAAGAAATTGGGATAAATTCCCCATGCCCCCAACTGACATGGAAGCCATTGTCCTCACTCATGCGCATCTGGATCATATTGGAAGTTTGCCCAGAATAGTGAAGCAGGGATTTAAGGGCCCGATATATTGTACAGGTGCCACTGCCGAATTAGCAAAGATCCTGCTCATGGATTCAGGGAAACTCCAGGAGGAAGAGGCAGAGTATGCAAGAAAGAAAGGATATTCAAGACATGATGATCCTCAACCATTGTATACACAAGAAGATGCCGAAGCAGTATTTCCGATGTTAGTACCACAACCTTTCGAGAAATCCTTTTCCATCCATGATTCTGTGCAGGTGACTTTTTTTCACGCCGGACATATCCTTGGGGCAGCCTCTGTCAAAATCAAAATCAAGGGAGATTCCCAAACCAAGACCCTGGTTTTTTCAGGAGATTTGGGTAGATATCATGACCCTATTCTCTATCCTCCTTCGCTGATCCCCAAAGCAGATGCGATCTGGATCGAATCTACTTACGGAGATCGAAAGCAAACTCCTGTAAAGCCGGCACAAGAACTGCAGTCAGCTATTTTGGAAACCTTTGATCGGGGTGGCTTAGTCATTATTCCTGCCTTTTCGGTGGGTAGAACCCAATTGCTGATGTATTATTTGTTCCAATTGATGGAAAAAGGAAAAATCCCGAAAGTTCCAATTTTCGTCGATTCCCCAATGGCTATCGATGCGACAATGGTGTATCAGGAGTTTCATCAGGATCATCAGTTGAATGCTGTCCTGGAAGAGACTGAAGGTCATCCTTTCCAGCATTCCCAACTCCATTACTATCAGAAACAGGAGCAATCAAAAACGCTGAATGAATACAAAGGCAATGCAATCATCCTCTCGGCCAGCGGGATGGCCACAGGTGGACGTGTGGTACACCATTTATTTCACCATTTGCCTCACGAGCGCAATGGGGTCATTTTCGTGGGATATCAGGCAGAAGGCACCCGCGGCCGAAGACTCCTTGACGGGGAGCCACAGATCCAGATCTATGGACAATCTGTAGAGGTTAAAGCCAAAATTTATAGCATTGACGGCCTTTCTGCCCATGCAGATCAAACCGAGCTGATGGAATGGGCCGAAGGTTTTACGGAAAAACCTAAATTCGCATTTGTAGTCCATGGGGAAGACAAAAGCTCAGAGGTACTGGCAAAAAAATTAAATGACGAATTAGGCTGGAACACGATCGTTCCCAATTATCTGGAATCGGTTTTGCTTTTTGAAGGGATATGAACCCAAGTTTGAAAAGAAACACCTATTTATTAACCACTGATTATTTAAGCTAAAAAGAGCTGCAGGAATCTATTATTAAACCAATGAACAAGCTAAAAACTTCAATTTTGATTCATTCCTTTTTATTTATTTTGATAGCAATGGCCTTCAGTCAATGTAAAGCACAAAAAAGCAATGGTCAGGGCGTCATGGGCAAAGTCACCTGGCTGGAAGGTAACCAAATGCCAACAATCAAATCGGAGGAAGAACTAAAGGATGAACCTGTGAATCCAAAAGGAATGCCCGTAAAACGGACGCTGAAAATCTACCCTCTGACCAATATGATGGATGCGAAGCAAGAAGATGGACTTTACACCTCGGTTAAAGGTGAGCCGGTAGCCAGTGTAGAAACTGATGAGAATGGCAATTATTCAATCGAACTAAGTCCCGGAAACTATTCCATTTTTACTGTGGAAGAAAATGGGCTGTTTGCAAATACCTTTGATGGGCAAGGGAATATTCAGCCTGTTACCGTCAAAAAAGGGGAATGGACCGAAAAGGATATTGTGATCAATTACAAAGCATATTTTTGATTTATTATTTTTTTACTGGATTGACTATTCCAATAGATCTGATTCGAAATATCGATTACAACCTGTATTTCAATTAATTATAAACTTTGATTACTTTTTTTAGAGTTGAAAATTATTTTTTTTAACTTTTTTTCACGCTTGATGCAACTATTTGCCGGAGCCTGACATCTACCTATATGAAAGCCAAAACCAATGTTTAGCAGAACAACTTTTTCTACCGAGTCAGGATTAATTCAGGGTTGCCTCAAAGGCGATCGTAATGCGCAGCGGCAGCTGTATGATACCTATTCGGGGAAATTTTTGGCAATCTGCATCCGATATCTCAAAGATCGGGAACATGCTGAAGATGTGATGATCGAAGGCTTTATGAAAATCTTTGAAAAGCTTCCCCAATACCAAGGCTTGGGAAGTTTCGAAGGCTGGATGAAGCGAATCATCGTCACACAGGCACTGATGACGCTGAGAAGTCACCGTCATCTGATGATGGAAGTCAACATGGAAATGGAAACTGAATATCAGGATCATTCCTATGAACTCAATCATCTTGAAGTAGCAGATCTGCGCGATATGGTCGAAAACCTGCCGGTTGGCTACCGGACCGTTTTCAATCTCTTCGCAATCGAAGGGTATTCGCACCAGGAAATAGCAGATCTACTCGGGATCACAGAAAGTACTTCGAAATCTCAACTGAACCGAGCTCGAAATACATTGAAAGAAAAAATTGCCAGTCACACACAAATAAAAAGGACAGTAAATGGCTAAGGAAAAAATCAATTTGGATCAGTTTTTCAAAGAAAAACTAAGCCAAGACAGCATCAAACCAAGCAAACTCGCCTGGGAAAGATTGGAAAGCCAACTTCCGGCGACAGAACGTAAAATCCGCCCGATAGCTTGGTGGGCGGTAGCAGCTTCGGTAGGGATACTCTTCTTGGTGGGCTATCTGACTTTGCAGAATAATTTCACTGAGGAGCCTCAGGTACTGCTGACAGAAGAAACAAGCCAGATTCCGGTAAGTCCAGAGAACAATGCTTCTGAAATCATAATGGAAACCCAATCAGAGGATCAGAAAGAAAAGGAAACCGGACAAATCAATCCCGAATCAGCCCAGTCTGAGCCGCAATCTCAGGAGAAGAGAAACAGAATCGAAAAGTCAACTTCTACTGCACCACAAAATTTCATTGCCCGAAGCGAAGAAAAGAAAGCGACAGAAGACACTTCATCAGAGTTAAAGGCGCTGGAAGTAGAACCAATCGAAGTACCGACGCTGAAGATACCCAACCTCCAGGTCAATCAGACTGTAGCAGCACGCATCGAAGAGCCTGAAGCAGAGACACCAGTCTACACGGTCAAGATCTTCTCGGATGGGATCGAAGAAAAAAAAGAGGATAAAAATTTAATCGCCGAAATCGGCAAAAAAGTAGAAAAAGTCGAAGGATTGCTAGGTAAAGTAGACCAGGGATTTGCAGACCTGCAGGATGCAAAAAACAATCTCTTTACCGCACTCATAACCAAAAAAGAAAAATTGGCTGAAAAGCCTTAAAAAACTAAATCACCAACTTCATTTAATTGCTTTTAATCATGAAAAAATACCTGCTATTATTCTGCCTCATGGCCATCGTACAGATGGGATTTGCATCCAATGGGATGCCTGTTATAGATCATAAGATCAACTCCGACTCCGTCATCGTCGAGTTCGGTAAATCCGGCAAAGTGGTCATCATTGTCAACAGCAAAGAAGACTTCGAAAAGCTGAAAAACATGAATATCAATGAGATCATCCGAGAATTGGATCTCAAACAAAATAATGAAACCGGCGAGCTGACGATCGTACAGATTCAGAAAAAAGACGGAACGACCAAGGAAATCGTCAAAGTAAATGAAGACGGAGCGGAAACGGAAGTCTATATCGGAGGGATGCGTGTCTTGGTTGATGAAACCGGTGCTAACACCAAAGTCAAGATAGAATCAGGACTGAAGAAAAAATCTGATCCTCCCTTCCGCACCTTTTTCAATGTAGACCTTGGAATCAACAATTACCTGGATCAAGACGGTGGGTTCCCGACCTCGGATAAGCCTTACGCAGTCAAAGGCTGGGGAAGCTGGAATGTGGGCCTAAACTGGATGGCTGCACAGCGGATTTCAAAAGGATTCTATTGGGATTTCGGAGTTGGGTTTCAGTTCTACAATTTCAAATTTGAGAATCGGGACTTCCAGGCCATCAGAGGCGACGATGAAATTGATTTTATCCAGCGAAATGATGTGAACGGATTCAAAAGTAAAATTTCTGCATCCTACGTCACTGCCATGACCATGCTTGAACTTGACTTTGGCCGGATGAATGACAATGGAAACAAGGGACTTCGAATCGCAGTAGGCCCCTACGTAGGATACCGATTGGGTGGACAGTCCAAATACGTTTACCGCGAGCTTGATGGCTCCGGGCGAAAGAAGGACAAGCAAAACACAGGGTTGTACCTTCAAAATTTCCGATACGGTCTTCGTGGTGAAGTCGGAGTGGGTCGGGTGACATTCTTCTCCACTTACGACATGAATGAACTCTTCCAGGAAGGAAAAGGTCCTGCTTTGAACCCCATCACCTTCGGAATAGTATTTTAATTACTACAGGGGGGCTAAATCCCCCCTTTTTTTAAACGTAAACTAAACCACAATGAAAAAATCTCTATTAATTATTCTTATGCTTGGTCTCAGCTTTCAGGGCTTAATGGCCCAGGATTCTGACAGCCTGAAAGTGAAGAAAAAAAAGATCTACTCCATCTTCGGCAATACCTGGTACTATGAAAAATACGAAGATGGGACCAGTTCACTGGAAATCGTCGAAAAAGAGGAGGTCGAGGATCACAAAGAATACAAGCCCAGAAAATTCACGACCGATTTGGAAGTGGATCTGGGAATCAATCTCTGGACACCGACTGATAATGCGCCACAGGTCAAACCTTGGGGCTCCTGGAATGTCAACTTAAACATGGCAGGAACCTACAAAGCCTCCAAAAACTTCCATCTGAAAACAGGCCTTGGAGTCAGTTGGTATAATTTCAAACTCGAGGACACCGATCTGATCGCGGTCAAAAATCCAACCGGGATTTCCTTTGAAGAGTTTACCGAAGGTACCGGCACCAAATCAAAAATCGCTGCATCTTATGCAAATCTCACTTTGGTACCCACTGTGTTGACCAACGACGGAAACTTCCGGGTCGGAATAGGTGGATATGCCGGACTTAGGCTTGGAGGCAGAGGTAAATTTGTCTACAATGATAGTGAAGGGGACAAGCAAAAGATCTTTGAAAAATCAAATATGTATGCCAATAACTACCGGTATGGAGGAAGAATTGAAATCGGTATTTCAGATTTTAACATGTTCTTCAACTACGATTTCAACGAACTGTTTGAAAGCGGAAAAGGACCAAAATTGAATGCAATGAGTTTCGGAATAATCATTAGATAATTAAAAAAAAGATGAAAAACTTGACCAAAATTTTTACCCTGGGGCTTGGACTGCTATTCATGGCAACGTTCAGCTTCGCACAGAATGTCATCGTAGACACCAAAAAATCATACTCCAACATCAAGACTATCGAAGTTAACGGAGGTTGGCTGGATGTAAGCTACGAAGGTGGATCAGGATCAGAAGTAAAAGTAGACGCCTATCTGGAATCCACTGAAAGCAATCAGGATATTGTCTTTGTGACTTTGGGAGACGTCTTGAAAATCTCCTATGAGCGAAACAACAGCAACAATTCCTGGAACAGCAAAAATAAAGGCTACATCAAAATCACCGGACCAAAAGAATTGGAACTGAAACTCCGAAATTCATCAGGCTCCCTTTCTGTCCACAATGTATCCAGTGAAAGCACCTTTCTGAAAGTTTCCTCCGGAAAAATCAGCGCCAGCAATATTACAGGAGATTTGGACATCAATGCGACCTCTGGCTCGCTTAAGATCTCCAACATCTCAGGCAACGTAATGGCGGGAATGTCCAGCGGAAATGCAGCAATCAGCCAGGTGAAGGGAGATGTAAAGTACAAGTCCACCAGTGGATCACTTGATGCAGAAGATATTCAGGGAGAAATATCAGTAGCGCTGACTTCGGGCAATGCCCGGTTGACCAACATCGGAACTCTGGGAAATCTCCAATTCACCTCGGGAAATATTCGGGCTGAAAATGCAGGATTAGGAGCTCAAACTTCCTTTAATGGTACTTCAGGTTCATTCAGAGTACAGACTCCTTCCAATCTCAAAGCCTTTAATTATTCATTAAAAGCTTCCTCAGGAAATGTGAAAGTAGAAGGAATCAGTTCAGGAAAGACTTTAGAAATCACTAACGGCTCAGGTCCCTTGATCAAAGGAAGCATCTCTTCTGGAAACATCACCATTGAAAATTAAAACCACCAACCTGCTCCAACCAGCTCTGCGCCAAGATTTTTTTCTTGGCGCTTTTTTTTAATCCGGTCTGGAAGCCTGTCGGATCAATTCCTTCTGATCCTTGTCCAGCTTGAGAAGCTTTGCAATACGATCAGGCGAAGGCTTCGCAATGGAGAAAAAAAGCAGGGCTACTGCGAACATCACCACAAAGCCGGCATTTCCAAAAAAAAGAAGACCCACCGAACTGATCAACGAGACCAAAAACAGCAAGAAGTACCGCTCTTTGGTAGCGTTGGCATAGACACGAAGTTTTAAAATCAGTTCTTCTGTCAGAAAGGTATTTTTCAATCGCTTGTGAAAAAAAATGTACTGTCCTACCAGCATGCCTGTTCCCAAGACCAGCAAAACTTCTTCCACCAGCGGAGGCAGGCTGGGTAGGTCCCAGTCAAGATTTCCAGAATTATAATAAAGATAGATCATCCCGAAAACCGGCAAAACCAAAGCAATCCCGATGAGTATCAGTTGCTCCGTTCCTCTATAAATCCTACGTAATTCGACGATCTCCAATGTTTATTTGTTTGATTCCTTTGATGGGCTGAACCCTAATTGCAATTGGCATTTTTCTGGCACAATCAGACTTAATGCTTCGCTGCGAATGACTTGACTGTATGCAGAGACTATTCGATCCGCACCTTCACGTCGCTGCTGATCGGTCTGGACACACAGCAGAGCACATAGCCGGCGGCAATTTCCTTTTCGCTCAATCCGGCATCCTCATCCATCTTGACTTCACCGCTCAGCAGTTTTCCACGGCAGGCTGTGCAAAGACCACTCTGACAGCTATAGGGCATGTTCAGATCCTGAGCCAGTCCGGATTCCAGAATCGTCTTCTCCGGCGAGACAGTAATAAGATGCTCCTCTCCTTCCAGTTCGATGGTCACTTCCCGAGTCAATCCACCCGCCTGACCGTTTACTGCAGCTTCATGCGCTTTTTGAGCAGCAGCGGAGAAGAAGCTTTCCCGATGGATGATTTCTTTGGACACTCCTAGTTCAGCCAATACTTCCAGGGAAGAATCCATGATTCCTTCTGGTCCACAGACGAAATACTCTTTAGAGAAATTGGAATCCTGCTCAGCCCTTTGCACATGCTCCAGAATGGTTTCCTTGCTCAATCTTCCTTTCAGTCCGGACCATTCTGCTGAAGGCTGACTTAGGTTATGGATGATTTGGAGTCGATCAGGATTTGCAGCCGCCAGTTTTTCCAACTCAGACCTGAAGATGATTTGAGACTCATTTCTGCTGCAATACAGGAGTGTGACTTTGGATTTCGGTTCGTTGATGAGAGCGGATTTCAATATTCCGATGATGGGCGTAATTCCGCTACCTCCTGCAATCAAGAAAAAATGCCGCTGGTTTTTGGAATGAAAATCAGCAGTAAAATGCCCCATGGGAGCGAGCGTATTGATGGTTTTACCCGGGAAAATTTTCTCATTCAGGTAATTTGAAAACAATCCTCCCTCCACACGCTTCACGGAGATTCCCGGGAAAGGGTCTACATACGGCGAGGTACAAAGACTGTAAGACCTTCGTTGCTCTTTGCCATCAAATTCGAGGATCAGTGTCAGGAACTGGCCTGGCTTATATTCCAAAAATGGTTCTGGTTGCTCAAAATACAGGGTGACTGTGTCGTCTGTTTCTTTAATTACCTCTCTCACTTTCAGGGGCAAATAGGAATTGGTCTTTACCTCCTCTTTCTTTTTCTTGAATAAATTAAACATTCGGGATCTGAGCTTTATCTTTTCTTTAAATCGCTTGCAAAATTAACCCTTGACTCGAAATAATCAGTCTTAGATTCGGTTATTTGAAAATGTTAACCGATCAGAGGCGAAGGTGGTTCGCACTTTTTCATTTTAAAGACAGGATTTAGACAATTTAAGCCCAAGTATTAGCCTCAAAAAATTAACTTTGCTTCCCTGTAACCAATGAAATCAATTTGATGGAATTAAATGCTTTGACCGCAGTAAGCTCTGTAGATGGTCGATACGCCGGCAAAACAGCACCACTTCGTGCTTATTTTTCTGAGTTTGCCCTGATCAAATACCGTGTCCACGTGGAGGTGGAGTATTTTATCGCGCTCTGTGAGCTCCCTCTGCCGCAACTCAAAAATTTTGATCATTCACTTTTTCCGAAACTGCGGTCATGGGTTTCGGATTTTTCACTGGAAGATGCTACCCAGATCAAAAACACCGAGAAAGTCACCAACCACGATGTGAAGGCGGTGGAATATTTTCTGAAAGAGAAATTTGATTCCCTTGGATTGGAAGCTTTTAAAGAATTTATCCATTTCGGCCTGACCTCACAGGATATCAACAACACAGCCACTCCGCTCATGTTGAAAAAAGGCCTGGAGGAGGAGATTTACCCGGTTTTGGAGGAGGTCATAAAGACTTTACAGGGATTATCGGATGATTGGAAAGCTATCCCAATGCTGGCCAAAACGCATGGACAGCCAGCTTCTCCCACCCGTCTGGGCAAAGAAATCCAGGTTTTTGTGGTGCGGTTAAAGAATCAAATTCAACTGCTGGAGCAGGTTCCATATTCTACCAAATTTGGAGGCGCTACCGGCAATATGAATGCCCATCATGTGGCTTATCCAAGCATTGATTGGAATAGTTTTGCCTTTAACTTCGTGGACAAATACCTCGGCCTAGAGCGCAGCTATCCCACTACCCAAATTGAACATTACGATCATTTGGCTGCCATATTTGATGGATTGAAGCGTATCAACACGATTTTACTCGATCTGTCAAAAGATGTCTGGCAGTATGTGGCGATGAATTATTTCAAGCAGAAAATCAAGGAAGGAGAAATCGGGTCTTCTGCCATGCCACATAAGGTCAATCCTATTGATTTTGAAAATGCAGAAGGAAACTTGGGAATTGCGAATGCTTTACTGGAGCATTTGGCTGCCAAACTTCCAATTTCGAGATTGCAGCGGGATTTGACGGATAGCACCGTATTGCGAATTATAGGTGTTCCGCTCGGACATATGCTGATTTCATTGGAGTCGTTGAAAAAAGGACTTGGTAAGTTGGAATTGAATGAGGCAGCTATTCATGCAGATCTGGAGGACAATTGGGCAGTAGTCGCTGAGGCGATCCAAACGATTTTGCGCCGGGAAGCTTATCCCAAACCTTACGAAGCCCTAAAAGATCTGACGAGAACCAATACCAAAATAACCGCAGACTCCATCGCTGAATTTATCTCCGGATTGGCAGTCACAGATGAGATCAAAGAAGAACTTCGTAAGATCACCCCTTGGAACTATACAGGAATTTGAGGATCAGTTAAACTACTTTCATTTTTGAGGGCGAAGTAATTTCGCCCTTTTTTTATTTCCCCTTCGGCAAAAAAATCTCGGCCATCATACACCTGGCACTACCGCCACCCAGTTTCTCGATGGTGGGAATACTCGGGCTGATGATGGTGGTATATTTCTCGATCAATTGAATCTGCCCCACATTGAGTGAATCATAAGCCGTCTGAGACATGACGGTGAATTTTTCTCCGCCATCGTTGCTGACTTCCAGCATATTGCCGGCAAAGTTAAATTTCTGTTTGGCCAGAATCGGCACAATCTTTTTTCCTGATTCGATCAGTTTTTTCTGGACTTTTAATTTTTCACTGGCCCTGGGAATGCTATCCAGACATACTACAGCCAGATCAGTCCCCACATGCATCATGACATTGGTATGATAAATCGGAGTCTGCTTTCCTTCAATTTCCTGCACTGCGTGGAACCCCACTATTTCGTAACCCAGTAATTTACCTACATACTCCAGCGGCAGCTTATGGGTGCGCTCCGAATATCCCGCATAGATTATTTTGGCCGAATGATCCATCACCATGCTTCCCGTTCCTTCCAGGTATTGTTTATCCTTTTCAAAAAAACTCAAATCAACAATATCACCAACCTGAAAATCAAGCCGGATCAATTCCTCAATCAGGTCTGTTCTTCGTTCCAAACGACGATTTGGAGAATACATGGGATATAGAATCAATTTCCCGTCCGCATGGGTGCTAAACCAATTGTTGGGGAAAACAGCATCGGTTTTTACCGGAACTTCCGTATCCTCAATCACGATGACCTGTACACCCTGATCCCGAAGCAAGGCAACAAATCCATCAAATTCCGACTTCGCCAAATCCCGGATATCGCGGGAGCTCCGATCATCCTGTTGCTGATAAAAGTTGCTTTGCGCTGTTTCCGGATTGAATCCAAAATTGGCCGGTCGGACCATTAAAATATGTGAGCTGGTCTGCATGCTAATTCGTTTTATCATAGCGGTATAATACGGGATTGATATCAAACCGCTTTTCACTGATCGTAAAGTAGGCTTTCCCATCGGGCTGAAATCCGATCGCCTCACCTTGGGGTTCCGGATTGTAGTTCAACAGGACAGGCTCTCTCAAAAGCGCCTGCAAAATGGATTCTCCGGGTTTCTTGATCCAATAATATACGTTTAGATAGCTTTTGATCAGGATCTGATTTCCGTCTGCAGAGATATCCCCCGCTACAGCACTGGTAAAAGGCAGTTCTCCTACTTTCTCCAACTCAGCTTCCTGATCGTCAAATCGCGCAGCAGGAAGGCAATAAATATTATTTTTCTTATCCCGCTTCGAGACGATATAGATATCAGCGGATACTGGGTCCACCATCAAAGTTTCTGCATCCCTCGCTCCCCCTGGGTAAGTCAATTCTATCTTTTCAGGTTTTACCTCAGATTCCGGCTGCAGTTTCTCAGGTTCAGGAATCCTGTAAATAAAAACCTCTTTATGCACCGAGGCATTATCACCGATATCCCCGATGTAAATGTAGGATTTGCCGTTTGGTCCAGGCCCCACGGCCATATCTTCCCAATCCCTGTTTTTTGTATCCTTCAAATCGATTCTGCCAAGTTCCTCCCCGTCGGAATTAAAAATATAGACGGCAGCTTCGCCTCCACTATCGGTGTGCCCGTAGTAGACCCCCGGATGCAGGCTGCTGAATGCGATTCCACTGAGCTCCTCAAACTTATCTTTCTTGATTTCCCTCACTGCTACAGGCCCGGAAAAAGTAGAATCGTAGACCTGAGACCATACCAGAGTCCAAGACGTAAGCAGAAAAAACAGCACAAGTAAGATTCGCATCAGAAAATAGATTGAGTCCTGAAATTACAGAAAAACCAGCAATCGATGCCCGAATGAAATACGCAATCCTTATTTTTATCCCAAACGCCAAAAAACTATGGATCCGATCTTAAAGAAAATGACCTGGAAAGAGGGAATGAATATTCAGGTCTGGAATACTCCACCGGAACTTCAGCCACTCTTCGACAAATGGCAGGCTGAAGGAATAATCGATGCCGACAAGAAGCCGGATTTCCTGATGGGCTTTGTCAAGTCTCCGGAAGAGTTGAGTGACATCCTCAAACAGATGCTTCCTTTACTTGAAGCCGACGAACAACTCTGGCTCTGCTACCCCAAAAAGAGCAGTAAGAGATACAAATCCAGCATCAATCGGGATGCAGGTTGGGGAGAATTAGGCGATCATGAGCTAGAAGGAGTCCGTCAGATTGCGATCGATGAGGACTGGTCGGCACTGCGTTTCCGCAAAATTGAATTCATTAAAAGCATGACCCGCAAATTCAGTGTGAAAGATCAAAAAAATAAGTGACTGATTTTGAATCAAAAAAAAGCTCGAATAGAATAAAACCCAAGATTTTTAATATTCGGGTTTGGAATAAATGACTTAGCCTCCTACATTTGCATCACCAATTCGGAAAACGCTCCGGATTACAATTAAAATTCCTCCTTAGCTCAGTTGGTTAGAGCATCTGACTGTTAATCAGAGGGTCCAAGGTTCAAGTCCTTGAGGAGGAGCTTAAAAAGCCTTCAGATTGAATTCTGAAGGCTTTTTGCATTTTAAACCGTACCTATTTATCTACCATCCTCCCCTTTACCCATTAAGATGATATGTTGACCACTCGGAGGATACTTTCAGAAAGCTTTTGAACATAATGCAGGTAAACTCTTTAATTCTGCTACCCCCGAAAAACCTTGGTATCTTTAAATAGTTTTTGAAGTAACCTAAAAACTTTCTGACGGTATTATACCCAGATCAGGAAAATTTAAAACAACTTCCGCCTCCCCCTTCATAAAAAAAGAAGAGTAAGACCTAACTCTAACACAGTTGGATAATCAATTCCAATCAAATGTAGCAAGTCCACACTCCCAGTGCTGGCGGTGTGGCCTGTTGAAGAAGAGAGAATCAATTGCCAGCAAGACCAGGAAAAAGCCAATTGGAATTCCCCCTTGGGTGTAGTTAGATTATCGTGAATACTGGGTGATCCCGTACAGCTGTCGGGAGCAATTCGACTCCACCTTTTTCTACTCTGCTTTTAAAACTTCTACAGGTTCAATCTGTCCTGCCCGAATGGTTTGGGATAAGACTACCAGTAGCGCTAAAATGGCCACCAAACCAAACCCTATGCTTAGATTTATGAAACCCAAATCAAGATGACTGCCCATTTCTGCACTTAGTAAATCACCGCAAAACAAGCCTAACGGAATACCTATCAACCCGGCAATTAGCATAAGAATTCCAAAATTTTGCGTGGCTGTCCACACCAATTTTACATTATTGGCACCCATCACTTTTCTTATTCCCAGCTCTTTAGTACGTGTTTCTACAGAGTAACTTGCTATGCCTAATATGCCCAAAGCAGCGATGATCAAAACAATCAATGCAGCGCCTCCAAACATTTCCAATTCGCCACTGATTTCTCCTGAATAACGGTATTTTTTTAAGTTATATAGGTTTGCTGTTTTTTCAGGAAAATTATTTGTCCATATGGAGTGTATAGCTTTTATCGCTTCCAATTCTGTATCAGGCTTTATTTTGATGGTAAGAGTGGCTATTTCAGTTGGCAAATACCGATACATTAAGGGAAATTGTTCACCAAAAAATTCATTGGGCATGATGCCAATGACCTGTACATTGGCAGAGTCCAGTAATAGATTCTGGCCCACTAAAGTCCCGGATTCAGGTTCCAACAATTTTGCGGCAGCTTCATTCACCAACACATATTGCTCAATACTTTGGGGCATAATTGAAGGGAAATTTTGTCCTGATATTAAACTGATACCTTCTGTTTCAATCGTTCTAGGATCAATACTTACATAATTAATTTCCAAAACCTTATCGTTTAAAGTTACCGAATCCTTGCCCATTTTAAGCGGTTCATAATACCAGTTAGTAGCCAAAGTAGTTTCTACTTGGCTTAACTGATTTATTTCGTTTTGCAGGTTTTCATATTTCTCACCTTTCAAATCCAGTGTCAGCACATTGGATGGCACAGTCGAACTGATGATCGCGTTGTTTTTGCGATCATAATCGGCTACAATGACTACCAATATCGTTAGCATGATGGTCACTGAAAACTGGACGACAATCACCGCTTTGTAAATCGCAACACCGCGGAAGAGTTTTATATTCTTCATTTTCCGCAAAATCTGTATGGGCTGAAACGCTGACAAAAGCCATGAAGGAAATGCCCCCGCCACCAAGCCTGTGATCACTGCGTAGGTTAACAAGCCTAAAATAAAGATGGGATCCCAAGAAAATATCACATCATCCATATCGGGTATATAGATCTTTAAAATATTAACACATGGCACTGTAAACAACAATGCAAAAAATGCGATAAGGATCGATTCCATTAAAAATTGGCCAATCACTTGTGCTCTTGTTGCTCCTATCGTTTTGCGAATACCTACTTCCTGCGCCCGGGAGAAGGCACGCGCCAGTGACAAACTGATATAATTGAAAGCAGCTAAAAGAGTTAAGGCAAAAATTAAAAACAGCTGTATCTGTATGCCCTCCCAATCAGTGCCCGCATTGTAATTATTTTTAATGTCTTTGTTTCCCGGGGTAATGGCTTCAATGGGTTGTGCCAAAAATTCAATATTGCTCTTATCTAATTTCCTTTTATAGTTTTGGAGCGTTGTGTTAAACTGCTGCAAATCGTCTTCCGATTCCAACCTTGCATAAATTGCTGAACTCTTGAAGTTTCCCCAATCCTGCGAAATATCAGGGATTGCTCCTGTCTTTTCAAGCGTTTCAGCAGCATTGATAGATAGCATCGCCTCAATGGGGAGATGGGTTTGTAAAGGCGGGTCCTGGATAATACCTTCGACGGTATAAGAACCTAAGTTTTCAAATTGAAGGGTTTGTCCTAAAACGTTGCTGTTTCCGAATATTTTCTCTGCTGCTTTTTCAGTTAAAAAAAGGGTAGAGGGATTGGTGGTAAGGCTTTGAGGATTGCCTGATAATAATTTGAAGCCAAAAACATCAAAAAAGGAAGGCTCTGAAAACTTTATATCAATGGGCACATCGCCTCGGTAGGTTTGCAGGTTGTATTTCCCAGCCTGACGGACTTTTACAGTCTTTTCAACGGAGGAGGCATTTTCCATTTGTGCTGCCAGTGGCAATGGTGCTGTTGCCCATTTGGTTTGTTCCCCCTCATATGTTTCCTGAGTAAGTATCCGAACAGTTAGGTTTAATTTTGGATGAAAATGATCTGTGTCAAAGGTGGCTTTTAAGCCGGTAAAAAGAATTACACCAACCGCCATACTCAGTGACAAGCTCAATATATTGACTAATGAAAAAAGTTTGTTTTTCCAGAGTATCCGTAGGGCGATTTTTAGATTATTCTTTAACATGCCTAACCTGTTGATTTTGAATGAAAAATAAGACAATTACTGAGAGTGGATTTTTCTCAGTTTTATTCACAAAGCAGAAGCCAAAACACAACTAATTAAACATCAGTATTTTAGAAAGCCGTTTCTAAAAGTCTGTTCTATTTTGGTACACTTACTTGTATAGCTTTAATACAGTCAAGCAATATGTATTTGTCTGTCAAATTGTAAGCTTCCCCTTTTTGGTGTAGTTAGATTATCGTGAATACTGGGTGATCCCGTATAAATGCCTCCCATTTTTAAGGCAATTCTAAATTAGACAAAATCGAATTTTTGATAATCTTAGAAGTACCTGTCGTTAATGTCAATTAACTTTTTATAATTCTTTCAATCTCAATTAACTGCTCCAAATCATACCGTAATTGGTTCGAAAAAATTTATCAGGGGGAGCTACTAAATAGCCTTCAGTTAATTCTGAGGGCTATTTTGTGTTTAATGGAAAATACTAGAGCTTTTAGATTAGTGAATGGAGTATTTATTCTCCCCAGATCCTTTCCCTTTTTTCAATCTCCTTTTTCATAAATACCGCTTGATACAAGGAATTTACCTTTGGCATCTGGGATAAAATACTCATTGCTTTTGATTTGGATAAAAGGGATTCGACCATCACCTGGTCTAATATCCAGAAGATGCCGTGAAATGGTAAACCTTGGGAACCTGCAAAATCTCTGACCAACTTATCACTGCTGATCACCATAGCACCTCCAAGTTTTTTTGCCAGATAAATAACAGTCTTATCCTGAATGGAAAGGCCTCGAGGAAAGGAGATCTTCCCCATTTCTAAAAAGTCTTCCTCCTGAAGGTTATGGACTTTGAGTTTTCCAACGTCTTGATAAGCTTCTAAGATTTGCTTTTGATCTTGATACATTTCATTCATTACGGACACCGAAGTATGCATTTCCACATCCAACTGGAAAAACACAGAAATCATATCCAACTCTATCAGATCTATAAAAATACAGGCATCCGTAACCGCTACTCGCATCAGATCACCATATTTTCTTTTCTAAATTCCGCCAGTTTCTGATTCTTCAGTGAGGCTGCTTTGCTCATGGAGATGAAGTCTTCTGCCAAAGCCCGGAAAAGCAATTGGGAAAAGCGATTGGAATGCTCTGCCCCTTCATAAGCAACCGGCTCGTTTTTCCGATACCCCAATTGGTTGAACACTGCATAAAACTGTCTAAAGTAATTATCCGAGATCAATCCAAGATTTTTCGCACGATAGACTAAAGCCTGCATGGAAATCCCATACTGCTGCTTGATAGCTGCCAATTCATGGAAAGAAAGCTTGCTGCGCTTGCCTCCCAACTCGATTCGAAGGCGTTCTTCGGGAATCAGCATGGCAGTAGCAAAAGCATGGCAGAATTCCTCCTTCTTCTTTTCAGGAAGGTGATTCACCTCCAAGATTAAATGCGCCAACTCGTGCAAGGCGGTGAACCGCTTACGGTCAGGAGCATCATTCAGCTTTGCCTTGTTAAGGACGATCAAAGGAATATTTTTTCCATTCACCCAAGTACAAAAGCCATCAAATTCCTCAGTGGATTCTATCTCCAAAACCTTCACATGATGATCTTCCAACAGCTCGATTACATTGGAAAGTGGACCAGTTCCCAGATCCCAAAATCCACGTAGCTTTTCTGCTGCTTCCTCAATATCCTCAAATGATTGAATTTTGAAGTCGATCAGAGGATTTTCAAAACGAGTTTCAATCCCCAGAATCTGCTCAAGTTCTAGATATCTGCCCAATTCGTCTTTGGCGATTTCCACAATTCGGGTTCGCTCCTTTGCAGTGAATAGGCTCAATTTGCCATTTTCCTGAATATCGATTTCCAAAACCTGATCGGAAAAAAAGTAATCCGGCCGTACTCCCAGGACTTCAGATAGAATTCCGATCATTTCACTATCTGGGATAACCTGCCCCAACTCGTACTTGCTCAGGGATTGCTTGGAAATCCGATTTTCAATTTTGTCAGCCAAGCCCTGTAGGGAGAGTCCATTCATCAGGCGGGCTGATTTGAGGCGGGAGGCGAGGTAATTCATGGAAGTGTGGAATTT